>JABHSO010000194.1 GCA_018669845.1 Gammaproteobacteria bacterium
AATTGACTAACGACAGGAGGAATAGCCTGATCTATCGATGCTTTTTCAGGAGCCGGTTTGTCTATATGACCAGAAACAGTCATACGAGGATCTTTTTCAGGTAGCACAGTCTTACATGCACTAAGACCAATTAGAGTAACTATTATAAGTAGATATTTCATTATATTTCCCGGTCTTCCAATCACTTAACTCACCACTTTGTCAGGGCTAAAGCTGAACATCTTTGATTCTATCTGATTAAAGCAATGCCTTTTGCATTCTATAAACTGAATGCAGGTAAGGCGAATTAACACGCACAGATTCAGGTAATTGCTTCATTTTTATCTGTCCTAAAGTTATAGACGGATATTCATCATAAAACACTCTGTACATTTCTTTATCCTGCATTTTTACTTCATACAGGTAAGTTTTATCCAGTTCCAGCGGCCATTCTGTTTTCAAAAACTCAACCAGATCACGCCCGGCAGATTTACTACGCATCATTACCTGTATTGATACACTCTGCTTATCTGCGTTTCTCAACCACTGCTTACTTGATTTTATTTTTGCATCCAGCCATTGCTGATAGTCTTCATACTTTTCACTTGAAGAATCTACTTCAAGGGTTTGATTTTGCTGAATCTGTGTTTCATGAACAATACCAAGTTTAGCAGTTGTTTGCTGGTTTTTTTTAGACTCAGTCAACATTTTTTGCTTTACCGGCAATTTTACCACTTCAGCAACTGGCTCAATAGCTTTTGGCACTCTTTTATCTTCAGCAATTTCCCGTGGAATTTCAGCAGTCACTTCCGAAGGAGCACTAGCCTCCAGCTCATCTCGAGTTAATGCAGCGACAGTTTGATCGACTTTATTCTCGTTCACACTCTGATTTAAAGCCTTTTCAACAATCACGACTGGCTGAAATATTGTTGTTGCAGCCCAGACTTCTTTAAATTTAGTAAAATAACCCATTTGCATAGCTGTAATTGCTGCAAACAATAAAATCAGAACCCCGCTCATCAACCAGAACCAACCGTAGCGTGTCGGCTCAGAAGAACCCAGCTTACTAAAGCCACTATCTTTAACAGCTGCTAGCAAATGTTTATTCGTCAGCGTATGAGTACCACCCGCAAAGGCTGATAACAACATTTTATCAGCCAGTATATTTATCCGCCTGAGCAAGCCCTCTGAATGCTTAGCCATATTTCCGGCTAATTTTGGACTAATTAATTCCGGCCCTGTGTAACCAACTTCTCGCATTCTGAAATTCAAATATTTATGAATATCAGCACCCGTTAGAGGGCTTAAGTTAAAATCATGAGTAATGCGTTCTCGAAGCTGACGAATTGAGTTTTTAGCCAGGTTATCATCCAGCTCAGGCTGCCCAAATAAAATCATTTGCAATAATTTATGCTGATCAGTTTCCAGATTGGACAATAGACGAATTTCTTCCAGTGTTTCCAGCGGCATGCCCTGAGCTTCTTCTACAAACAAAACCACCTGTTTATCTTCCGCATGCTTTTCCAACAAGTAGTGGTGTAACATACTCACTACTTCATGCTTGGAAGCATCACGTGCAATATCAAACTTTAACTCACTGGCTATAACATAAAGAATATCTTCAGCAGAAACACTGGGGTTAGCAATATAAATAATCTCTATTGATTCCGGCAACTCCAGCTGCAACATTCTGCATAACATGGTTTTACCACTACCCACCTCACCAACAACTTTTATAATGCCTTCGCCTCGATGCACCGCATACACCAGCGCACCCAGAATATCACCGCGATGACCACCGTCATAAAATAATGACGTATCCGGAGTAATCCGAAATGGAGAACGCTTTAAACCAAAGTATTCTTCATACATATGTCAATACCGAAGCTTCTGGAACTATTTTACTGCCTACGACACAGAGCATTAATGCATCTCCTCTGTTCTGTCCATACGACCATAAAGCGTAGAACGGTTAACCCCTAACATGGAAGCGGCTTTACTCATATTATTTAAACTCTCCTGCAAGGCGAGATTGATATATTCTTTTTCTATTCTCTTCAGCTCATCATTCAATTGAAAACCTTTTGCTTTCAAGTTTTTACGAAAGACATCCATTTCATTCAAGTCACCATGGCGTGACGTCAGCTGCATCATTTCCTGCTCAAGCACTGATTTTTTAATGGTTTGCCCGGGATATTTCGCAGACAGGCGAATGATGATATTCCTCAATTCACGCACATTTCCAGGAAAATCATAAAGCATCCACAGTTTCTTTGA
>JABHSO010000181.1 GCA_018669845.1 Gammaproteobacteria bacterium
AAGACATCCTTGTCTTTCTCCCTGAGGGCAGCAAAGCTGTCCAAATGTGTTCCGGGCACATTTGTGCCAGGCATTTATTCTAAAGCCTCGATACAGAAATGTATCGGGGCTTTTTTTATGCCTGAAATAAAGTGTAAGCAATCGGGATAGGGTGCGCCGTGTGTCAACAACGGTCGAAAACTGAGCCACTCCATCAACTGAAAAGTGAGCCACTTGGTTTATTTAATTTGGCTAATTAAGCCTGCTTGTTTCTTTTCTCTTAAACGATAACTATCTCCTTTAATTTGAATGATGTGTGAGTGATGTAAGATACGATCCAGTAATGCAGATGTTAATGCTGTGTCATTAGCAAAGGTTTGACCCCATTGCCCGAAGGGTAAATTACTGGTTAAAACAATAGAGCCTTTTTCATAGCGTTTAGCAATCACATCAAACAATAATTTAGATTCACTAATATCAAATGGCAGATAACCTATTTCATCAATGATCAGTAGCTTAGGAGCCAATACACTACGTCGCATCACTGACTTATATTTACCCTGTCTCTGTGCTGTTGAGAGTTGCAAAATTAAATCTGAAGCACTGATGAAGCGTGTCTTTAAAGCAGTTTGTGCAGCCTTATAGCCAAGTGCTGTCGCAATATGTGTTTTACCAACACCCGATGGACCGAGCAGTACAATATTTTCAAAGCGCTCTATAAACGATAAACTAGCCAGTTCCTGCACCTGAGTTTTAGGCACGCCTGCTGCAAACTCAAAATCAAAGTCATCTAAGGTTTTAATGGATGGGAAGCCCGCCATTCGTGTAAACATCTTTTGTTTGCGTGCATGACGTTCATTAACTTCTGTTTTCATCAGCTTTTCAAAGAAGGTCAGATAAACCCATTCTTCTTTTGCTGCACGTTGTGCTAAATCATGAGCATGAAGTGCCATACCTTGTAGCTTGAGTGTGTCTGTTAAGTCATTTAATCGCTCTTGTATCATAACGGTGCCACCTGACAACAGTCGTTGTAAATGGATAAATCATGATGCAATGGCTGAGTCTCAAAATTGAGTGGCATAATGGTATCAGATGCTTTAACAGCAATATCTTTAATAGGCTGAAAAGGTAATACTTTCAGCACGGCGCGTTCTTCAATCAAACGCTTCATGGGTTGTTCTTTGGTCGTGTCATGAATACGCACATTAGCGACATCATTCAACCACTGAATACCTTTAATATTTGCAGTATCAACATCCATTTTTAAACCAGCTGATACCAGTTTAGTCGATAAGGGTGCATAAAAATTATCACGAACATAACGCACCATACGCTCAACTTTTCCTTTAGTTTGTGGACGATACGGTTTACACAATTTGGGTAAAAACCCCATGTCTTTAGCAAACTGATAAAACTGAGGGTGAAAGCGATGGTGGCCAACGCCAAAAGCATTACGCTCTAGCACGACTGTTTTCATATTGTCGTACCAAACATCTGTCGGAATACCTTGAAAATAATCAAAGGCTAAGCGATGGCATTGTTCTAACGTGTCGTAGCGCATGTTGTCTGTAAAATAGACAAACAGTGCACGGCTAAAGCCGAGCACTGCAACAAAGGCATGAATGGGGTTTTTAACACCACGCATTTGCCCCCAATCAACTTGCATCTGTTTTCCAGGCATTGTTTCAAAACGAACAACTTCTGGAGTAACGCTACTGCCACGCAACTGAACTAAGTGCTCACGCAAGCGAGTGATACCACCCTTATAGCCTTGTTCTTTAATTTCACGCATGATGACAACAGCACTTAAATGAATTGGCAATGCTGACTCAATACGCTCTTTTATGTAGGGCTTAAATGGATCAAGTTTATGGGGTTTATCGGGTCTTGATTGATACCGTGCGCACCAGATCGTGCCTGGTATGGGTGAGGTAAGTGTGGTGCGCGCGGCGCACCCTACGGGATGTTTTGCCAGATTTAGTGAGGTAAGTTTAGGATAGAACCAGCTCTGACATGATACTCTTTAGTAGAAGACTAGCGTTTGGTCTTACGTAAAAATACAATACTTACAAGGATAACAAGTATAAATAACCAGGTGGTGGGATTGCTGTCAGCAATATGCCCTAAAATATTTTCGACAAATACATCCATAACTAGCTCCGGATATGTTGAAATTTAATAAGTGTTATTTTGTAGGATTTATCCTACAAATAAAGAGCATTGTGTCACATATTGAATTTAATGTATTAGATAATTTTGAGCTTTATTAGATGAAATAAAACTAAGGTAAGTTGTTTTTATAAACCTCTTTGTTGAATCTTCTGTAAGCCCATTGATATTGAGATTTTTGTTCTTTGATTATATTCTGAATACTTTCATTAAGATAAGTTGCGCTTTGTAAATCATCCTTTAAAAATTCAGAATGCTCCAAAAGTTTTATAGATAACTGGTAGCTGGCCGTATCTAGATCTCTAGTCGCTGAAGCTATATAAATATCACAATCTAGCTTACTTGATAGCCTTTTAATTAATAATGATGTTGGAGCAGGGAAGTTATAAAAGGGGGCGTCAACTTGAGCTGTCCTTGTTGCAGGTCTTTGATCTGGTAGTATCATGCAACTTGCTTTAGTTTTTTTTAATCCTTGAAGTAACTGACGTAAACCGGATGTATTTGCAGGTACTAGAATAGCGTTATTGCGAGATCTTTTCTGTAAAACATACTGATCCACACCGTTAGACCTGGCAGGCTTATAGAGAGAATATGAAATGCCACTACTTGCCAGCCATAAATTTAACATTTCCCAGCTTCCATGATGAGGAGCAATAACTATATTTACTTTATCAGAATTAAAAAAATGCTTATCTATGTTTTTAATTTTGATTTCAGTTAGAACTGTGTCGATAGGAAGGTTCCAGAGTGATGCTAGTTCAATAAATGCACAACAGGTATGGTGAAGAGATTCGAAAATTAAGTTTCTCTGTTCGGAATTTGAAAGTTCGGGAAAACAAAGCTTAATATTTTTTGTTGTTTGACTCGATAGCTGGTTTTTTGTATGAAAAGCTATAAAGGCAATGATTTTCGCTATTTTAAAAAGGCACTTTAATGAGCAGTTAGAAAGCACTCGATAAAATATATCGAGTGCTTTAGATCTATGTGTTGGACTGTTCTTTTTCAATTTTTGCCCAACTGTCTCTGAGTGACATAGTACGATTGAAAACAGGAGATTCCATTGTTGAGTGAGTGTCGGCTATAAAATAACCAAGCCTTTCGAACTGATATGCAAGAGACTGCCGAGTGGTTTCTATAGAAGGTTCAAGCTTTGCATTATTCAAGGTGAGTAGTGAATCTGGGTTTAGTGCTAGATGAACATCTTCAGCTTTAGATGGGTTAACAACATTGAAAAGACGGTCATACACTCTCACTGAAGCAGTAGTGGCATGTTTTACACTAACCCAGTGGATAGTGCCTTTTACCTTTCTTCCATCTGGAGAACTTCCGCCTTTAGATTCTGGATCATATGTGCAGATAATTTTCTGAATACTGCCGTCTTCATTTTTAACGACTTCTTTACAGGTAATGTAATAGGCAAACCGAAGGCGTACTTCACGTCCAGGAGACAAACGAAAGAATTTGCGTGGAGCATCTTCCATGAAATCATCCTGTTCGATGTAAATTTCACGGCTGAAAGGAATTTCTCGAGTTCCAAAATCAGGGTTTTGAGGATGATTTTTACCGCTTACCATCTCAACCTGATCTTCTGGATAATTTTCGATTACAACTTTAACAGGGTTTAATACAGCCATTCTTCGGGCAGCTTTGCTGTTCAGGTCTTCGCGTAAACAGTTTTCCAGAACTCCCATTTCAATCGTGCTATCTTTTTTGGTTACTCCGATAATCTCGCTAAAAGCTCTGATAGATTCAGCAGTGTAACCACGTCTTCGCATTCCTGAAATTGTTGGCATACGAGGGTCGTCCCATGCATCGACAATTTTTTCCTGTACTAACTGATTTAACTTTCTTTTACTGGTCAAGGTATATTTAAGCTGCAGACGTGCAAACTCAATTTGTTGTGGGTGACAGGGTGTTTTCAGTTTATCCAGAAACCAGTCGTAGAGTGGTCGATGATCTTCAAACTCAAGTGTACACAGAGAATGAGTAATACCCTCAATAGCATCAGATAAACAGTGTGTGAAATCGTACATTGGGTAGATACACCATTTGTCACCGGTATTGTGATGAGTGGCATGCCGTATTCTGTAAATGACAGGGTCTCTCATATTGATATTGGGTGATGACATATCAATCTTTGCACGCAATGCATGCTCGCCATCAGAAAATTTATCATTCTTCATGTCTTCGAATAACTGTAAATTTTCTTCAATACTACGGTCGCGGTAAGGGCTGTTTGTTCCTGTCTCAGTTAAAGTCCCACGGTTGTGACGCATGTCTTCTGCATTTTGACTATCCACATAGGCCAGTCCTTTTTTGATGAGCTGTACTGCATAGTCATATAACTGGTCAAAATAATTTGAGGCTGATGGGTTCGATTCCCAGTGGAAGCCAAGCCACTCGACATCCTGACGAATAGAGTCGATGTATTCCTGTTCTTCTTTTTCCGGGTTGGTATCATCAAAACGAAGGTTGCAGACACCTTTGAAGTCTTCAGCAACTCCAAAGTTTAAACAAATTGATTTTGCATGGCCAACATGAAGGTAACCATTAGGTTCCGGAGGGAAGCGGGTGATGATACTGTTGTGTTTCTTTTCGCTGATGTCTTTTGAAATGATATCGCGAATGAAGTTAGGTGGTGATATTTTTTCTTCACTCTCTGTGGTCATTTTTACTGATTCTATGGTTAAACATTTAAGGTGCTAATAGTACCTTAACTGATTGCATGCTAAAACAGATTAGTTATCTGAAAAGCAACTTTATAATTTTCTAAAAGACACAAAAAAGCCGACCCGAAGGTCGGCTTTTAACTTTTAAGTAATTAAAAAATTACTTAGCAGCTGGTGCAGCAGGAGCTGGTGCAGCTTTAGCTGTTTTAGCAGCAGCTACAGAAGCTTCATATTGCTTTTGTGCTTCAGCACGAGCAGCCATGAAACGAGCTTTAGCTTCGTCCATTGCTTTTTTCTGTGCAGCCATAGCAGCAGCACGTTGCTCTTGCATTTGCTTCATCATTTCTTGCTGGTTACCCATTCCTTGTGGAGCGAAACCTTGCTGTTGTGGAGCAAAACCTTGCTGAGGAGCATAACCGTAACCGTAACCTCTGTTACCGCTGTTGCTGTTTCCGTAGTAGTTACCACGACCATCACCATAAGCGTTTCCGTAGTAGTTTCCAGAACCGTATCCGTTTCCGTAACCGTTACCAGACCAATCAGTATCAGCATCCATGTCAGCGTTTCCGCGACCTTTTGCACTAAAATTCATGTCGAAAGAACCTTCTCCGTCACCACGACCACGTCCAGTACCACGACCACGACCTTGACCACGACCATCGTAGTAACCATTTCCGTATCCGTTTCCAGATCCGTTTCCGTAGTAGTTACCATTTCCGTAACCAGAACCGTTGCTGTCATCGCCCCAGAAAGCAGAAGCAGAAGAAGTAGCAATAACAGCGATAGCTGCAACTAAAGTTTGTAATTTCATATGACATCACCTTTGTATGATTTAATAAATTTAGGCATCTTAGTAACTCCGATAGATGCCCGTTAAATAAATAACGATGCGAACTATATAATTAAACTCTAATATGTGTCAAGTCTAATATTGCTTTTTGGACAAGTGAGACTGATTAAAAGTGCTAAAATTACTGATGTCACCAGGTGGTTTAAATTTATTTATATCGCAAAATCAGTATGTTGAGTGACTTTCTAAAAAATGGTGATTTTTTTTGCTTTAGCTCGATTTTTTATTGGTAAAGTACCGTCTGGAGTACCCACATAAATGAAGCCAGTAATTCTTTTGTTGAACTCTAATAAGGAAATTTGTTCATTTAAAAATGATAGTTTTAGCATTTTATGGGTCATACCTTTCTAGTGATGTCTGAAGATACAGAATCAGGCCCAAGTTTATAATCCAGACAATACGGAAATTTTAATGATACAAGTTCTAAAAAGAATATATTTATTATTGATGATCAGCTGTTTGCCCTTTTTTTCGGCAAACGCCGGAGAAGCTGCGCTTAAAGATCATCCGTCCCCCTATTTAAGCATGCATTCAGAAGATCCTGTTGACTGGCAACTTTGGGGTAAAGATGTGCTAGACAGAGCTAAGGCAGAAAACAAGTTGGTGTATGTGTCTATCGGCTACTTTTCCTGTCACTGGTGCCATGTCATGCAGAAGGAAAGTTATAAGGATTCTGACGTAGGTGCATTGTTAAACAAAAATTTTATTGCGGTTAAGGTAGATCGAGAGCTTAGACCTGAACTGGACAGACGATTAATTCGTTTTGTTGAGGAAGTTCGTGGGCAGGCGGGCTGGCCTCTCAATGTGTTTGTTACGCCAGATGGATATCCTGTTACTGGCTTTACCTATCTGCCCAGAGATAATTTTTACCAGGTGCTTGGACAACTCAATGAGCAATGGCTTGATCGACATGAAGAAATAAGAACTATCGCCAAGCAATATTTTGAACAAACTGAAAGCAGCGAAACTCGCTCAACGTTGGTGACTCTTAAGGAAGGGAGTAAGGATAAGGTGAGCGATATTTTTGTGAGCCAGGCGATGACAATAGCTGATGAACTGCAGGGCGGATTTGGTAAAAGCATGAAATTTCCGTCCTATCCGCAAATTAATACCTTGTTTAAAATGATACAAGCTAACCCAGATATTGATTCAGATGTCTCCGATTTTGTACAGCTCACACTGGACAGCATGGCCAGCTATCATTTGATGGATCATATCAATAATGGCTTTTTCCGTTATTCAACGGACCCTGACTGGCAAACCCCTCACTTTGAAAAAATGTTATACGACAATGCTCAGTTAGCATCTCTGTATCTGGATGCTGAATCACTCTGGCCGGGAAAAGGATATGCTGACATCGGGTTAAAAACTATAGATTTCATGATCAAATATCTAGGCGACAAATCAGGAGGATTTAATGCCAGCCTTTCAGCTGTAGATGAACATAATATCGAAGGGGCGGGTTACCTGTGGAGTAAAAAAGAGTTACAGGGGATTTTATCTGAAACTGAATTTACTCACTTACAGGCTATCTGGAATTTAGATCAGGTAAGTGTTGAAGAATTCCAGCCAAATCCACTACTAGGAGTTGGGAGTAGCAAAGATAATGAAAAGCTAAATAAAAAAATCCTTAAAAAATTAAAGAAAGTAAAAAAATCATTGATGCCGGTTGATAATAAGAGATTGGCCAGCTGGAATGCTCTGGCTTTAACGGCTTTGGTGAAAGCGCAAGATTACGATCTGGATAATAAACTGCAAAACAGGATGCATCAGCAGTTTGATTATATAAAAAATAACTTTATCAATGGAAGCCTGGTTATTCGCTTTGCAGGGCAGAGTCAGTCGGCTGAAACGACCTTAGAAGATTATGCGCAGCTGGCTCATGCGATTCAGTTGTATGCTGCAAAAACGTCGAATAAAAAAGCAGAAGAAATGGTTTCAGCTCTGGTGAATGAAGCATTTTCCCGTTTTTATAGAGTCGATCGGTGGATTCGGGATACTGAAAGCCTGATTCCGGGGGATTTGGGCGATTTGATTATTCAGGATGCAGTACTTCAATCACCATCGAGTTTATTGCTTGAAACTGTTTTCATGATGAAAAATCCTAACCCGATTATTTTACAGAAGGCTAATCAGCTGGTGTCCAGACTGACTCGAGATGTTCTGAATATGCCGTATTACTACGGTTCGAGTATACTGCTGAGTAAATTGCATAAAATCGATAACGCTAAATAAGTTATCTTCAATTCAAACTAATGAAAAAATTATAGATGCAGTCAATATTAAGAAAACCATACGGTCTTTTGTTATTAGTCTTAATGCTCGCAGGTATTGAGGGTTTTGTCTGGTTCTATCTTTCTAAAGTGGGTGTTTTACATAACTTGATCTGGGTAGATGCGAGTCATGTCTCGGTGATTATTATTGCTATTTATAATCTCGCGTCGCTGTTATTTTTGTACTCCTGTTTTACCACCAGTCGCCAGTTTGATGATTTGGGCCAAAACAGTGAATCCTATAACAATCCTTTACTTGAAACTTTTTTTTATCAGCTCAAAACTTCATCGGTCAGTCATGAAGACAGATCATCGTTACTAGAAGTTCTGGATACTCGTTTACGCAGTAAATACTCTTTCGGTTTTTTAGTGGCAGATTTAATGTTAAAGCTTGGGCTGCTTGGCACGGTGATTGGTTTTATCATTATGCTGGGTTCACTGTCTAACTTGAATAGTGTTGATATTACCGTGATGCAGACCCTGCTGGCAGAAATGAGCAGTGGAATGAAAATAGCCCTGTACACCACGTTAACGGGTATGCTGGCCGGCATTACACTCAATATAAAATTTAATTTGCTGGACTGGGCGGTGGATCATTTGCTCAATGATATTAAAGAGCAGGTGTCGGTATAACCGGTGTAAATTGTCTTTATGATAAAGAATAAACAATTATCTGACCCGTTTACTGATCTGTTATTTAATACCCTGCTGGGTTTTAGCCTGCTATTCTTCATCTCCATTATTTTTATGAACCCAATTGCAAAGCTGGGCAATGTAAACTTTAAAGCAGAATATATTATTACCGTGACCTGGCCGGATGATCAGCCGGATGACCTGGATATCTGGGTTCAGGATCCAAATCAAAATCTTTTATCATATCGGGAAAGCAACGTAGGCTGGTTGCATCTGGATCGTGATGATCAGGGAGATTTGAATGATACGGTGATGATCAACGGGGTAGAAACCGTTTACCCGATAAACCAGGAAGTGGTCACTATCCGTGGAATCGTGTCGGGGGAATATATAATTAACCTTCAGTATTATAAAACCACCACTCAAAAGCCGGTGACAGCTACGGTAAAAATCGAAAAAGTGAACCCTTCTCTTAAAGTTGTTTATGTCGATAAAGTGACGCTTGCAAATGAAGATGATGAAACCACCGTTGTTCGATTTAACCTGGATGCTAATGGTGAAGTTCAGGGTATTAACCATTTACAGAAAAAATTTACCAATTACGGCTTAGAGGTGTTGCAATGAGTTTAGCTATTTTAGGCTTAACGGCTGGATTTATTCTGGTGCTGGTTTTCCTTTTTTACCTGACGGTAAAAACCGATTTACATATTGCCGTGAAATTTCTGGCAGTTTTTATCAGTGCTGGTTTTTATATAATTCAATACGAATCATTGCAACAATTTACCGGTTGGCCCTCTACGGATGACTTACCGGAGAAATTTGTATTAATTGCTTCTGATGTGCATGAACCCAATCAAAAAACAGGTGAAGAAGGTGTTATGTACTGGTGGATCATTGATAGTGCAAATTCACAACAGCCACCACGGGTTTACCAGTTGCCCTATGAGGCAGAGGTGCATAAAAAGACTGATCAGATCATCGAACAGCAGAAAAAAGGAAGCCAGTATGTTGGACGTAAAACTGAACGCAGTTCATCCAGTGCTGGAAGTGGGGTGAGTTTTGAAAAAATCAGTAAATCAAATCGGCATAAGAAAAAATAAGCTGCTTACTGATAAAGATCGTAGAGTACTTGCTGTCGATTTAACTCAATAACTTTATTCATCACTGTATAATCCGGGTTAAAGAGATTCTTATTATGCGTAATAGTACGACGGTAAGATTACAATCAACGATTTCCTGAGGAATTTTAAAAGTAGTGGATGATATTCATCTGGATAATGTAGATCTGGAGCAGCTTGTATTACAGGAAAATATTGTAAGTGCTGTGGGTCTGGGTTCAATGCAATTGCAAATCGGCATCAAAGGTGATCCTTCCTTACGCGAAACCGCGATGGATCGGTGTCGCTACGAAAGTGAAATCGATCGCTTATTTAATAGCATTGAACCGGTGATTGAAGACTTGCTGATCAATAGAGGTCTGTTCCGTCTGTTCATTGGGTTTAATAACAGTGAAGTGCGCACGGTATCTATTTTTGATCCGTTACGGGAAGAAATTCATGATGCAGCTTCTTTTGTTTCTCCGGAGTATATTAATAGACACTTTCCGCTCATTCCCTACAAGCAGAAAACAAAGGTAATGCGTAAATTATATGCAGCATTAATCCACTCTGATTTATATAAATATTTACCGAAACATTGGCAGGACCTGACCTCTAAACGGCATAAAAAATGGCAGCCAATGAAAAAAAGTGAAGTTCGTAAAGTCATCCAGACACTCAAAGTACTTAGGAACTTACCCGAATATTATTTACGAAATTTCTCCATTTCAACAGTTCAGTCTGTTGTTCGACTGCAATTTAATTGTGATGGAACGCAGATTGTTCATGCAAAAGATTTTGATACTTTCATCAAAGAAAACCTGCCTTAAAAAATTCATAACATGATCCATTATAAAATTAGCAGTGCTAACCCCGCTGGTCATTACTTCGATATAAGCTTAACAATTCCTGCTCCAGATCCATCGGGTCAGGTTTTACGGTTGCCAGCCTGGATTCCCGGCAGTTATATGATTCGGGATTTTGCTCGAAATATAATTGAAATTGATGCCCTTTGTAATAACGCACTGGTAGTTTTAACTCAACAGGATAAATCAAGCTGGTTACTGGAAAATTGCGAAGGTCCCGCCACTATAAATTACCGGGTGTATGCCTGGGACTTGTCCGTAAGAACTGCTCACCTTGATACCACGCACGGTTTTTTCAATGGCACCAGTGTGTTTCTTGAAGTGGTTGGGCAAAGTCAAAATCCCTGTAGTGTAGAAATTGTCAGGCCAGATCTCGATGATGGTTTGTTATGGCAAGTGGCTACAACGCTAACGCGTGTAGAAGGATCTGATTTTGAATTTGGTCTTTTTCAGGCTGATAACTATCAGGAACTTATCGATCATCCTGTTGAAATGGGGCAGTTTACCCAGCTTGAGTTTATGGCCTGTGGCATTCGACACGATGTAATTTTAACCGGACGTTTTCAATGTGATGAGGAAAGGCTCAGTGTCGACCTGATTAAAATATGTGAGCAGCATATTAAAATGTTCGGAGAACCCGCGCCAATGTCACGTTACATGTTTCTGGTGATGGTGGTGGGAGATGGTTATGGTGGGCTGGAACATCGTAGCAGTACCAGTCTTTTATGTTCCAGAAAAAACTTGCCACAACCGGGGCAGAGTGAATTAACCGAAGAATATCGTAGCTTCCTTGGTTTATGTAGCCATGAATATTTTCATAGCTGGAATGTCAAACGTATCAAACCGGCAGTGTTCGATAAGCCAGATCTATCTCAGGAAGTTTATACGCCTTTATTATGGGCGTTCGAAGGGATCACCTCTTATTATGATGATCTTGCACTGTTGCGATGTGGTTGTATTTCCCGTGAAAATTACTTTGAACTGCTGGGGCAAACTCTAACCAGAGTTGAACGTGGCACCGGAAAAACTCGTCAGTCAGCAGCCGAATCCAGTTTTAATGCCTGGTCGAAGTTTTACAAACAGGATGAAAATGCAGCAAATGCTATCGTATCTTATTACGCCAAAGGTACTCTGATTGCTCTGTGCATCGATCTTAAAATCAGACAGATGACGGATAATCAAAGGTCTCTGGATGATGTAATGAGAATATTGTGGAGTAACTTTCTGGACACTGGAAATGGCCTTACTGAGAATGAAATTCAAAACATTATTAATCAGCTTGTAGAGACGGATCTTTCAGATTTTCTGCATCAACTTATCTATCAGCATGTTGATTTGCCGGTAAAAGAGTTGCTGGAATTTATTTCAGTCAAGCTGGACTACAGGGAGTCTGCTGGACAACAGGATAAAGGCGGCAAAGCTAAAAATAATCTTCCTGCCTGTTCAATGGGTGCTAACGTTAAAGATTCTGAAGCGGGTTTGACCATAGTCTCAGTTAAGGAAAATGCAGCAGCTCAGAAGGCAGGAATATCGGCGGGTGATACGATTATTGCCATTAACGGGTTAAGAGCAAATTTACCGTATTATCAAAGCTGGCTTAAGCTGGCCGAGCCAGGCAGCAAACATCGACTTGTGTGTTTCAGGCGAGATGAACTGATGAATTTTGAACTTGAGTTACTAAAACCAGAAAAAGATACCGCTGTGTTAACTGTTATCGATGAGTCGAACTCATCTTTTAACCACTGGGCAAATTGAAGTCACTCAATGTCAGGTTTCAATAATTTAGCACTTAATATCGAGGCACTTAAATTAGAGCTTCAACAGCGTTTAGGTCATGATCTTATCAACCTTGTTTATTTACCCACCTGCAAGTCGACAAATACTGAGTGCTTGAATCATGCCAGCCATGGAACTGTGGTAATAGCTGAAAAACAAACTAAGGGTCGTGGACGTAGAGGGAATAACTGGCACTCTCCATCGAACCAGAATATTTACTGTTCTATCGGAATTAAAAAAACAATTCAGGCAGAACATCTGGGGCTGATCTCTTTAGTGGTTGGCATTAGTATCGTGGATACCTTACAGCGATTAGGCATAACCGATATTGGCGTAAAGTGGCCCAATGATATTTTATTGCGAGGCAGGAAGTTGGGCGGTGTTTTGATAGAGACTAAAGCTCTAACGCATAATGAATTTTATTTTGCGATAGGTTTTGGTTTGAATGTAAATTTGAGCGACAAAGAATGTGAAAATATTGGACAGCCTGCAATAAGCCTTAAACAATTAGACAATGTAACTTTTGACCGTCAGCAGTTACTGGTTGAATTAATTTCTCAAATTCTACAGCAAACTATGATTTTTGAAGAAGACTCGATAGATAGCTTAATTGAACAGTTTCATCAGTTTGACAGCTATAAAGGA
Source organism: Gammaproteobacteria bacterium (assembly GCA_018669845.1). GTDB lineage: Bacteria > Pseudomonadota > Gammaproteobacteria > JACNJF01. The sequence continues at coordinate 12,958 of JABHSO010000181.1, forward strand.
AAGGAAGTGGTTGTCAAAACTAGATCTGATGAAATAAGGGGCATTATTGTTGGCCTGGAGAGGACCGGTTGGCTGAAAGTAAAAACAGAACATGGAGTCCAGTCATTTTCAGCAGCAGAAATTTCACTTCGGGAAAGGGTGACTGGTGTTATTAATTGATAGCGGTAATAGTGCAATAAAATGTAGAGAGCTGGAGTCTGGCATCTGTACGGATAAGTACTTTCCCATATATGCCGATACTGAGCTGCATGAATTCCAAAACTATTTGCAGTCACTCTCTACGGATAAAATCTACCTTGCAAGTGTTTCAATTGAAGGGATTAAACAGAAAATTATTAATTTGATAAAGGTAACCGGTGTACCTTTCGAAGAAATTAAAAGTTTACCTGAGCTTGGAAGGGTAAAAAATAACTATGAAGATTTTTCACAACTGGGTGTTGATCGCTGGTTAACACTGGTGGCATCTTATGATTTAAGCAATACGGATGTTGTTATTATTGATGCCGGTACAGCCATTAAAATTGAACTGTTGTCATGTCACAAAGGTTTTTTGGGCGGAGCCATATTGGCCGGCTTCAATACGAATCAAGAGCGTTTTAAAGCGTTGTTTCCTGCAATTGACTTTAATCACCCGGACATTAATAATTCAACTCTACCTGGTCGCTCGACAATGGCTTGTATCAACAATCAGTTTCCGGTCACCATTGGTTTAATAAACAAAATTTTGTTAGATTGGTTGTGTCTACTTGAACGGCCGGTAACCGTTCTACTCTGCGGTAAAGATGCAGGGTTGCTGGAAAATAACTTACAATTAGAACATCAAGTGGTTTCAGATCTGGTATTTAAAGGCATGTTAAAACAAATTCAATTACTGGAATAAAATTCTATAAAGCCGGGCACAATAATTTAAAAGGCTCCAATATAATATAAACATGAAAGCATTCTTTATCCTGTTATTTTTAACCAACATTGTTTTTGCACTGTTGCAGTGGTTGTTGCCCTATGAACAGGTGGTTAAAAAACTCCAGCCTCATCTGGCGACCGAAACACTAAAATTACTGGATGAGAGTGAAATACCGTTTAAGGCTGAAGCTTCTCCACAAGTGGTTGCAGGAGACAAGGTAGAAAATGAGATTGCTGATATTACCCCCGTTATCCCTGATAAACTTTGTTATACCCTGGGGCCATTTAAAGAGCTGCAAAGCTCCAAAGAAATATCATTAAGGTTCAAACAGAATAAAATACCCATTAGCTCAAGATCCAGTCAGGAAAAAGAGTACAGAGGTTTGATGGTTTATGTCGATGGACACAAGTCACGAGAAGACGCCATTGCAACTGCCGATTCGTTAAAAGCGAAAGGGGTAAAAGATTATATTGTGGTAAATGAACCGGGTAAAACGAATATATTGTCACTGGGTGTTTTTAGCCTGAAGAAAAATGCTGAACGAAGGTATAACAGAATAGCTAAGCTTGGCTATTCTGTGAAAACGGAAGCACGCTACCGCAATAGAACCATTTATTGGCTGGATTACAGTGAATCAGAAAATGACAACCTGACTCAATTTATCGATCAGCTAAAAATTGAAAAGGGTATTTCCAGAATTTCCAGACAATGTAACGAATAATTAAAAAATTGATAAGAATGTACGATATAAGGGGTTGATAACTGACAGTAAACCCTCTAAAATCGCGTCTCGTTTTTAGCTTGGTCTATGTTGATCTTGCTTCTAAGCCGGCATAGCTCATCTGGTAGAGCAACTGACTTGTAATCAGTAGGTCCCG
>JABHSO010000160.1 GCA_018669845.1 Gammaproteobacteria bacterium
ACACGATTACGAATTAGTGATATGACCAGCGAACAGAGAGCTTTTCTTGTTTCCGGTATTGTTCGCCGACTAAATCTGGTTAAAGCTAAACTGGATGAAGATCATGACGCTTATGATAAAACTCCGGAAATTCCGCTGGAATACCTGACTGTAGTTTCAACTGATGCCAGCTCAGAAGCATCACAATTGTTTGTTGAGCTTTATCGAATTTATATCAGCCTGCAAAGCTCTATAGTTGAGCTAACCGATGAACAATTAAATCTTCAGGCGATGTTGCAGGATGCGATATCAGGAAGTCATGGTGATTTTGAATGGTTAATTAAATATACCAACTTACAGGGCTTTCCTGAAGTTAAAGTAGGTGATTTCTGGGTGGGTAGCCGACAGCTTTATAAACAGCCAACTGTTCAGGCTGCTTATACTCTTGAAGGCCGTGAATTTATTATTAAATTTCTGGATGAGCTGAACCTGGCTGGTACTGGCTCTGGTTCATTAACGGCTGTAAAAAATGAATTCATGACTTTTTATAATCGAAATTACCTTAAAGCCTGGCAGGAATTTGCTGAAGACTTTGATATAGGAAAGAAAAAATTACGTAATAGAAAAGAATGGCTCAATGCACTGGAAAGCATGGTCGGTCAGAAAAATCCGTATTTTGCTGTTTTACGTAAAATTGAATCTGAAATAGAACCCGTCTATTCAGAGGGTTTAATGCATTCACGAGAAAATATAGAAATATTTGCTGAAGTTCAGGAAATGAGTGGAGATGCTGCACCTGCGGGTGATTCCAAAGCCAAGAAAAAAGCAGCAAAAACTGCGCTTAAGGTAATAGGTAAATTAGGTAAGGTTGGAAAACTTGTTGCTAAAGTAGGCAAGAAAGGAATGAAAGCACAGAAAAAACTAGGTGGAAAAGGTGGTGGAGCAGAAGTGACTGACAAAAAATTGGAAGAGGCGTCTGTAACATATCAATCATATAAAAAATCACTTAAAGATCTTGCCTTTAATGCGGACTCTAGCAAGTTATCCTACAAGGAAACATCTACCTATTTTAGTAGCCCTGCCGATGTTGCTTCGGGTGATGGAGCAGGATCTTTGGCCTGGGCAGCCATTATAAATTTACAGAAAGTGCTGGGTAAACCGCGAGATAGTACAAGGGTTTTCTGGGACTTGTATAAAGGGCCGGTAGAACTTGCTTATGAATACATGCAACAGGAAGCGTCATGTTATATTCAGGAGCAATGGGAAGATAAAGTTTTAGTCCAGCTGGAAGGTGTGACAGAAAAAAATATTGGAAAAACACTACTGGGTACAGAAGGACTACTATGGACATTTACCGAAGGTTCGGCCGCTCCTTTTCTACAACAAAAAAGAAGAAAGGGTTATATTCCAACCCGTGTGGAAAAGAGATCTATAGAGTGGGATGACCAGTTTATCAGCTTCCTCAACAATGCCAGTGACGGTCGTCATATTGTAGATGGAAAATTTGAAGTGACCATCAATGCCTTGCCTACCGGTATAAATCAATCGGCTCAAATTTCGCCCTATGCAACATTTATTGATCTGCACTGTGCAGAGAGTGTACAGACATTGGCTAATTATAATTATTCAGCTTCTAATACATTTAAGTGGTCGTTAAGTGAATGTGGCGATTTAACATTACGCATTGAAGTTGGTGAATTTTCATTACGAAAAACCTACGAGGGGCAGAAAGGGTTCCCCAAATTTTTAGCAGATTTTCGCGATGGTAGAAAAATATTTCATGTGAAAGAGTTTGAGGAATTTAGATCAGCCCTTGAAAATGAATCAGTCAGTGCCATCGATGTGAATTATGAATTCCGCGGCCAAAAGCCGGTGATTAAAATGATTAATGCGGTACCTTTATCACCTCCATCGGTTGCAACTGCCTGTTGGACGGATCGGGAGTAATTCATTATGGCCAGTGTACCTAATGCAGATACTAATGATCGGGTGAACCTGGTTTATGAGACAAAAATTGGTGATAAATCTGAAATGGTTGAATTACCATTTAAGGTTTTAGTCTTAGGTGATTTTACGCTGGATGAAAGATCTGAATATTTTGATGATCAGCTTCCAATCATTCTTACCCAGGAAAGTCATAATATTGATGTAATTTTTAAGCAATTAAAACCTGGTTTAAAAATCAAAATAGCAAATAAAATTCAACAGGATGATAGCGAGTTATTCGTAGAATTGAGTTTTACATCTCTAGCAGATTTTACGCCGCCTCAAGTGCTAAAAAATATTTCATGGATGGGTAAATTAGTTGCTTTTACAGACACGCTTGCACAAGTAACTGATACCGATACGTTACAACTTGATGAGGAAGATAAAGCATTCATTGAAAAAGTTTTAAATGCTGAAGATATTACTCTTCAGGAGTTACAGCAAAATTCGCAAAATTATGGCTGGTTGATAGCCAGTATCGAAAAAAGAATCTGTGATCAGTTGGATGAAATTATTCACCATGAAAGGTTCATAGCGATGGAGTCATTATGGAGGTCATTGCAATTTCTTACTGAGCGAACTGAGTTTAATGAAAACTGTGAAATTGCTGTTATCAATGTTAGTAAGCAGGGATTGATAGAAGACTTTGAAGATGTACCTGAAATCACCTTATCTAAATATTACCAGATCGTTTACAGCGAAGAATATGGACAGTTTGGGGGGCGACCTTATGGTGCAGTAATCAGTGATTTTAAATTTGGACCAAAGGCTCAGGATATAAAATGCCTGCAACAGCTGGCAAGTGTATCTGCAGTATCTCATGCTCCTTTTATAGCCGCTGCTTCAGCAGAATTGTTTGATATAGACAGCTTTTCCAGGTTCAGCCGATTACGTGATATCGCCGCCATATATACTCAACCGGCTTATATAAAGTGGAATGCTTTTCGGCAGTCGAGTGACTCCCGTTACGTTGGGTTAACCCTACCTTTTTTTCTATTAAGAGAATCACATAATACGGAAATTGGTGGATTACGTTACGTAGAAAAAGTATCAAAAAAAGATACTGATTTACTGTGGGGAAATGCATCTTTTGCATTTGCTACTAGGCTGATGGATAGCTTTGCAAAATATCGCTGGTGTTTAAATTGTACCGGACAATCAGGTGGTCAGGTACAGGGTCTGAATATGAAAGACGGTAAAATAGCTACTCAATTTATTCTAACCGACCGACGTGAATCGGATGTAGTTGAACACGGTTTTATTCCACTGAGTGTTCATAAAGGTGATGATACTTCCACTTTTTATTCTGCTTATTCGACTCATACTGTTATAGCTGAAGAAAGTAATAATGGTGAGGATTTATCTGCTCGTTTATCTTCACAGTTACCGTATTTAATGATCGTCAGTCGTATTTCGCAGTATCTAAAAATTATGCAACGAGAGCATCTTGGATCATGGAGAAATCGACGTGATTTAGACCAGCAGTTGAATAAGTGGTTGTCGCAATATGTTTCTGACATGGATAACCCTGCAGCGGGGGTTAGAGCCAGGCGGCCATTACGTCGTGCCGAGGTAAAAGTTAGAGAGCTAGAGGGGAAACAGGACTGGTTTGTGACTCGAATACAGGTAACGCCACACCTGAAGTTCATGGGTAGTAGCTTTGAATTATCAGAAACCAGCAAAATGGAAAAAAATTAATTTTTAAGTATTTGAGGACAGAATCATGCCAATGCCAGGACATTTAACCATAACAGGTGAAGAGCAGGGAGATATTGAAGGGTCATGTGAGTGGCTTGAAAGAGAAGGTACCATTCTTGTACAGGCATTTGATCATGTGGTGGAGATACCCGCTGATGATCGTGGAATAGCCTCTGGACGAAGAGTGCATCGGCCAATGGTATTCACTAAAGAAATAGATAAAAGCACTCCGATGTTATATCAGGCTTTATGCACAGGAGAACTGTTAACAGAGATGAAACTAAAGTGGTACCGGATTGATGGCACTGGTGAAGAAGAGTTGTATTTTACTATGACTATGTTTAATGGAATGGTGACAAAAATTCATCCCTGGGTACCGAATGTCCTTGAGAAAAAGAATGAGCACTTAAAGCACATGGAAGACGTGCATATTTCTTATGAGAAAATAATATGGACCTGGGAGCCTGATGGTATTGAATATGAAGATGCCTGGAGTGGCCTTGAAAGCTAATAAGAATAATGAAAGAACGTTTATTAAAAAGATTCAGTCGATGGGAAGAAGCAAGTCATGCTGCTTTTGAAGAGTCGGATTCTAACGCACTGATGGAATCGATAAGAGATGATCTTGAGAAAATTTACAATACCAAAAGAGGAACAGTATTAATCGATGAAGATTTTGGTTTGCCAGATTTTAGTTATATGTTGAATGGTTATTCAGCACCGGATGTAGGATTAATTTTGCAGCAATTGCTTTTACAGACAAAAAAATATGAACCACGTCTGGATACACTGCAAGTTAAATATATTGAACAAAATAAATTCCCTGGAAAATTACAGTTCCAGTTGTCAGCCAGAATAAAAATTATTGAACGTGAATTACCATTTAATGTAAATGCATTTTTAAGTGATGATGGAAGCGTCAGTTTAACTGCGTATTGATTGATAAAATAAATTAACTTTATAATGAATAAATATTATCAAAATGAGTTGGAAAAATTACGGGAGCAGGCTGTAGAGTTTTCGCAGGCTCATCCAACCATTGCGCCGCAATTAGCTCAAGGCAGTACAGATCCTGATGTTGAGAGAATTCTTGAGGGTGTCGCTTACCTGACGGCACAAATCAGACAGAAAATTGACGATGACTTTCCTGAGTTTGCTCAAGGACTGTTAAAACAAATATTTCCGCATTATCTACGTCCTGTTCCATCCGCAACAATAATTAAGTTTACCCCTAAGGATATTTTAAAAAATAATGTTCAGGTTGAAAAAGGTTCTTTTATCGACTCGACTGAAATTGATGGAGTGAGCTGTCGTTTTAGTACTGCATTTGATATTGATGTGTGGCCATTATCCGTTTCATCTGTAAAGCAAAATGAAACTTCAACCGGTAGAAAAAGTATTGACATCAATTTTAGTATGAATGGCATGTCTATGTCCCGGATGAGTAGTGATTCTCTGCCGCTACATATTGGTGGCGATTATCATGGAGCTGTAGAGTTATTTTATATTTTAATGAACTGTGTTGATGCTATCGAGATTGAACATGCTGGCTCAACTAAGCCTATAGTGGCAAATAATTTAAAGATTTCTCCTGCTGGTTTTGAAGATGAACAAAGTCTAATTGGATTACCCGGGAACTCATTCCCCTCATATCGCTTAATTCAGGAGTACTTTATTTTAAAAGAAAAATTTCTGTTTATAAACCTGGAGAATATAAAACAATATTTAAGCCTGATTTCTTCTAGTTCATTTACCCTCAGGTTATTTTTAAGTGAAAAGGTAACAGTGTTACCCCGGTTAAATAGTGATCGCTTTATATTGTTTGCTACTCCAGCAATTAACTTATTCAAGCGAGATGCCGAGTCTATGCTTAATGATCATAAGCGGAGTGAGTACCGCTTACGTCCATTACGCAATCAGGCGAATAAATACCAGATATATTCAGTGGATGATGTTGTAGGTCAGAGTCGCCGATCGGGTACTACCACCCATTACAATGATATCGGCCTGGCAAATCCTGATTTAAATTCAAAACCTGTTTACCAGTTAAATCATCGAGTAGTTGAGAATGAAGGGACACAGGTATTTATAAGTTTTAGTTACCCACAAGACTTTAATATCACCAATCAAGAGACATTAGCCATACAGTTAACCTGTAGCAATGGTGATCACCCCTCTAAATTAAAACCGGGTGATATCTCCAAACCGACGTCTAGTACTTCTGAACTAATGACGTTTTCAAATATTATTAAACCTTCGGATCATCAGAATGTTCCAGCAGGTTCTTCCATGCTGTGGCGATTATTAAGCCACTTATCACTGAATTATTTATCACTTGCCGATACTGATAATTTAAAAGCTTTACTGGGGCTTTATATATTTTCAAGCAATACCGGGAATACACTAGAGATAGCTAACCGGAAACGGGTCGAAGGTGTAAGCAAAATTAGTGTAACCAGTTGTGATGGTCTGGTTGCCGGTATCCCCATGCGTGGTCAGGAAATCAATGTCAGAGTGAATCCTGCAAATTATGCAGGGCAGGGTGACATGTACTTATTTGGCGTGTTGCTGGATCGTTTGTTTTCGAGTTTTGCCAGTATTAATTGTTTTACTCATTTTAGTATGACGGATGAAGCGACAGAAGAAACTTTTAGCTGGCCCTCGCGTATTGGAGACAGGCCATTAATATAATAGATGACATAGTTGAAAATGGTGAACAGTATGATTTTTATCAAGCTGTTCGACTGTTAAACCGGCTGTCGAGTACTGGCTCATCTGAAAACAAACCTGAATTAACAAT
>JABHSO010000185.1 GCA_018669845.1 Gammaproteobacteria bacterium
GTCATCAGCCTGAATTTCATTGCCCCGTTTAAGAATCATGGCCCGTTGAATGACATTATCCAGTTCACGTACATTACCCGGCCACTGGTGTTTTAATAAAATTTGTTTGGCAGCTTCTGTTAGTTCTGTAGTCTGACCCGCAGCACGGTTGTAAACCGTCAATAATTTTACAGCTATCGGAATAATATCAAGGGGTCGTTGCCGTAAAGATGGGACTGTTAATGGAAAAACATTCAGGCGATAAAATAAATCCTCACGGAACAGTTTTTCTGCAACCTGCTTTTTCAAGTCTCTGTTTGTTGTCGCAATTATACGAACATCCAGGTCAATTAATTTTGTACCACCCAGACGTTCCACCTGGCGTTCCTGAATAACACGTAATAATTTAGCCTGTAAAACCAGATCCATTTCACTTATTTCATCCAGTAATAAGGTACCTCCCTGTGCCTGTTCAAACTTACCAATTGTGCTTTTTACCGCACCGGTGAAGGCTCCTTTTTCATAACCGAACAATGCAGATTCAAGCATATTTTCAGGAATTGCTGCACAGTTTATAGCTACAAACGGCCCTTTATTCCTGCTTGAAGATTGATGAATAAATTGTGAAATCACTTCTTTACCCACACCGCTTTCACCATTTAGTAAAACTGTTGCTTCTGACTGTGCTACTTTTAATGCGAGTTCAGTCAGTTGTAATGAAAGAGGATCTTCTGCAATCATGTGTTCATTTGACTGCCTGACTGACGGTAACAGCTGCTGCTGTAAAGTTCTGACTAACTCAGAAACCTCAAATGGTTTAACCAGGTAATCGACAGCTCCAGCTTGTATCGCATCGACAGCCTGTGGAATAGATCCATAGGCAGTCATTAGAATGACAGGGGTACCATTATGATGGGTATTAATATATTCCAGTAACTGATATCCATTTCCAGGGCTCATCTGAACATCACTCAATACCATCGCCACATTATTCTGTTTAATGAGTGCTTGAGCCTGGTGGCCGTTTTCAGCTTCAATAAACGAAATATCATGCACTTCCAGCATGTCTGCAATTGCTTCACGCAAATCAGCATCATCTTCAACAAGCAATACATCTATCATTGTTTGCTCTCTCTCTTTGAACCGGGGCTTAATTGTGTTTGACTGGCCTGCATGCAGGGGATGTGGATTTCAAAGTTAGTGCCTGCACCTACCTTTGAAGTAACTGATATACCCCCCTGATGCGACTCAATAACTGATTTTACAACTGCCAGACCTAATCCCGTTCCATCCATTTTGGTGGTAAAAAAAGGATCGAACAAGTGCTTAAGAATATCATCTTCCATACCACAGCCATTATCAGAAACGTTAATAAGCAAGTTACCTTTCAGACCAAGTTTGACGGTAATATTAATTTCCAGGTTTTCCTTGCTGGCATCCATAGCGTTCATACAAAGATTTGCCATAGCCCCTAACAGAGCGACTTTATTACCGTTAATTAGTAAAATTTTATCAGGAATATCCAGTAGTAAACTGGCTTTACGTTGGGTTAAATGGGGAAGCAGTTGATCATGCAGTTCATTCAGTAAATCACCAATTGCAAAATCTGCCATATGAAACTGACCACCGTGTGCAAACACCAGCATATCGTTGATCATGGTTTCTATATGCTTTATTCGAGCCAGTGCTTTTGCAGTAAATTTTCCATTCTTTTCAGGCGATAGATCCCCATCAACAATTTGTGAAAGGTAAAGCATTGACGATGATAAGGGGGTTCTAATTTGATGCGCCAGACTGGCCATCATTTTACCCATTGTCATTAAATGCAGGTTTTGTTGAGCTGCACGTTGCAGTTGCCGAGTCTGTGTCACATCGCTCAGCAGCAATATTTGTCCCGGTTGATAACCAAGTGGTCGAGTAGAAATACTAAACTGGCGTCCATCAGCTGTGCGTAATTCACCCTGATCAAGTTCCGTTAAAAATACTCGGCTGACCACATCACGCCATAATTCATTTTTTAGCGGATTGCCCAGTATTTCTGTTGCAGATGCATTCACATCGACAACCAGACCATGAGTATTAATCACTATAACGGCACCGGGAATTGCATCCAGCAAGGCTCGCAACTGTTGGCTCATTTTATCCTGCGCCTCAATATTGTTAGCATCAGATTTATTCTCAATGTAGGTAGAAACACTTTCATTCAGCTGTTCATAATTCTTAGCCAGTGAATCCGATGAACTGTTAAATTTATTAAAAGCTCTTAACAGGTCTGAATTTTGAGGAGATATATTCATTGTTGTCATACATGTTTGACTCTTGTGTAAACATCAATGAATTACTGCATGATTTAATCCAGCTTAACTAACTTATTATTTATCAGATAGTTACCGTTAATTAATTTCAACTAAAGAGATATACTGACAAATTAATGACTATTTATCGAACAATTTCATATTTACGCATTTTTTCTACCAGGGTAGTTCTACGCATATGTAACAGTGTTGCTGCACGAGCAACGACATTATTAGTTTCATTTAAAGCCTGTTCTATCAATGAAACCTCAATACTGGTCAGGTGTTGTTTCATATCTATACCCTCTTCAGGTAAAAGAGCTAAATCTGCACCTTCTATTTTTCCAGAACTATCAAGAGCAGTTTTATCAAATTTAGCAGTATCAAAATCACCACTTATATATTTTTCAGGTAACTCTTTAACATCGACAACATTCAACGGATAAAGAATGGCAAGCCTTTCTATTAAATTGGCCAATTCTCTGACGTTGCCCGGCCAGTCATATAAAGACAGCATTTTTATGGCATTTCGAGTCAGTCTCACAGAACCTCTGGAATTTTTTTCAATTCGTTCTATTAACTCATTAATAAGCAGTGGGATATCATCTCTTCGCTCTCGTAACGGTGAAATTTCAATAGGAAAAACATTTAAGCGATAATATAAATCCTCGCGGAATTTACCTTCTTTAATCAAATCTTCGAGTCGTCGATGAGTAGCAGCAATAACTCTTACATTAGTTTTATTAGTACGATTACCACCCACTTTCTCATAGGTATGTTCCTGCAAAACTCGGAGTAATTTAACCTGCATAGCTAAGGGCATATCACCGATTTCATCGAGAAAGATAACCCCACCTTCTGCTAGTTCAAATCGCCCCTGTCGACTGCTGATCGCTCCGGTAAAAGCACCTTTCTCATGACCAAATAATTCACTTTCCAGTAAATCTGATGGAATGGCTCCACAATTGATGGGAATAAAAGGTTTATCAGCCCTGTTTGACTGAGCATGAATATTTCGCGCGATAACTTCTTTACCAGTACCTGACTCACCACTGATAAGAACAGAAGCCGTGGTATCAGCAACCTGTTCAATCATATGATTGATAAAAGTAATTGCAGGACTTCTGCCAATTAAATTCTGACAGGCACAATTTGTTAATCGGCGTTCCCGTTTGTTATGGTTTTTAATATTATCTAAAACCTGGCTTAGGGAATAATAATCAGCTTCAAAACACAAAGCGGTAATATAAGGTAAATGAACCACTACATTTTGATCATCCAATTGTTGCTTATAGGCAACTACCACCAAAGGGTAAAGACATTTATTCTTTTTATTAATTTCCAGAAAAAAACTGCGAACAGAATCATCATTAATGGTGAAAATCGATAAGTAAGGGTCTAAGCTCTCCTTATCCATTTCAACCAGCTGTAACGGAGTCACCGTATCAGCCGGGTATTTTATAAACGCCAGCAATCGTTGTAATGATTTTGCACGCTCTAAATCGGTATCAACTATTAATATTTCACCAGAATTAGAAGCTTGTTCAATCGAAGAATTAGTCATACCTAGAAGCGTTTCCTGAATGTCATCATGATAATTACCAATAAGGCAAAATCGACAAGAAAATTTTGTAATAGAAGGAGTGTAGATGAAACTGACGAAATTTCGTCGATATTTTGTGATTTTTTTACTAAAATTTATAAACCATTGATTTACATTAATATTATTATTTTTATTGTGACATAAATATTTTTATTAGGCGACTGTTGGACTTAGGTAATCGTATCGAGGGAAAGTCTTTTTTAGTCAAATCTTTCGATCATTTGAGGCGAATAGTAAGCCTATTTAACGAAAATGATCGAAAGATTTGGCAAAAATACCTTTTCCGCAGTAGATTTATCCTAAGTCCGACAGTCTCCTAGGCATTATCCAGATAAGCTTTGGATACTTTCTTCGATTGATTAAGTTTTATTTGTTGTGAACGAGTGTTTTGTTGCATTTCAACAAGCTGAGATACGATTAGATCGTTCTTAAGCTTTAGTTCACGAGTAAGCTTTTCATCGATAGTTTTATTATTTTTATAATATTTATTAATTAGCAAGCGCCTTTCGTTATCAAGTTCTGAAATCGTTTCTAAAGATTCATCAGCTATAGCAGACAATATTTGATCACTGAGATCTAAAGCATAACTAAGTTGTTGGATATTACTTTTCACATTAACCTGCTTTCTGAGTTTGATGTGGAGCTATCTGAACCCAGGCAGATTTTATTTCTAGAATCAAGCTGATTACCTCGTTAAGTTTACTGGTATCATTATTAACATTAGCTTCTGCTAATTTTATTACCATATATTCATACAAACTACTCAGGTTAGTCGCTAGTTCTCCACCTTTTTCCAGGTTAAGACAACCTTCAAGGCTTCCGATTATGGCAATTGCATGGCTAATATTTTCACCTTTAGCGGCATATTCTTTCCGCTCTAAACAACCTCTTGCTTGAGCAATTCTTTTTAAAGCTCCATCAAACATCTGAGTAATAAGGGAATGAGGGTCTGCATAGGCGACACCACTATAAGTCGCTGTTGATGAATATGCCTTAGTATATTGATTCATAGATTACTCCTTATTATTAATTATCATTCAGTAATTGCCCAGAACCCGGTAGAGCTGCTAACTGCCCAGTTAAATAATCACTGGTAGATTGAAACTGACTTACTAGTATATCAAGGGCTGTAAATTGAGACAGAAGACGAGTTTCCAAAGCTTCTATCCTTCGCTCAAGGTTTTCTCTATCCACCGCTATCTGATCAAGGGAACCATTAATGCCATCTTCTTTAGCGCTCAATATACCATCATTGTCAAGATAACTTGATAATAGAGAGTTCAGATTTTCTACTAATCCGCGTGTAAACTGGATATTGTCACGTGCGCCAATAGCTCCACCTGTAACATCGATACTTAGACCATTAGAACCTCCTCCAATGGAAGTTAAAGACTGGCCATCACCGGATGCTGCATTACCTCCGATAGTTCCAGCTACATCCAAACCAGCTCCAGCAGATAAAACGGAAAAACCTAATTCTGTTGTAGTGTTGGTATCAACAGAGGTAACTTCAACTAACGAATCAGAGCCATATTTATTAGATGTAATTACAAATCCATTATTAGTAGTATCATAACTAACTGATACAGACGAGTCAGAGTCTTTTATAGCCGAAGCAGAATTTATCTGTAATTGAAGCTCTATTGCCAGATCTGCTCCAGTTGTGTAACTACCATGAGTTAATGACAACGTGCCTGTACTCAGACCATCTACTTTAAAAGTAAGATTATCATTATCGGCATCAATAGTTATAGGCAAGCTCAATCCTGTGCCACCATCCAACTGGCTTTGAGTGGCTAATTGAGTAATATTAACTGCATAGCTTCCTGACACGGTATTGTCGGTATAATCTGTTAAAGCGATACCGCTATCGTTAATCTGTCCAATTGGTGCAAACAGTGCAAAAGCACCTGCAGGATTTTCGTTAATAGCAGAAGAAAATTCAGCATCATCAATTTTCAATGTTCCATCAAGCTGAGTTTTAATCCCTATTGTTGATAATGCAGTGATACTTCCTGTTAATCCGTCAACAGTACCCGTCATCTGACTTCTTACATTCGTAATAAAACTTCTCAGAACGGTGTCACCTACCAAAATACCTGCTTCAGTTCCTTCTGGTCCGGCCTGGTTTAAATCATTCAAAGATCCAATCATCGTATTGTATGCTTCAACTACGCTTTTAATTGAGTTTGAAATTTCGGATGTATTTTCTGAAATATTTAAAGTCAGAGGAGTTCCCGCTGTTTCCTCAAGTAAAGACAGGGTTACTCCATCTACCATATTACTCAGTGTATTAGAAGAAGAAGTAACAGGAATACCATTTACAATAAGTGCTGCATCTTCAGCAGCTCGAGTTTGTGTCATTTGAGTGGTAGTAGTATTAAACGCTAACCTGGATAATCCCTGATTATCATCATGAATACCATCACCTGTATCAGTAACAGAAATTTCCATCGCAGAGCTTTCACCTGTTACCTTAGATTCAAACGTTAAACGATATCCACTGCCATCATTAATAATTGATGCGTTAACACCAAAGTCACCTTCATTAATGGTATCTCTAAGACCCGATAAAGTATTATTAGTACTATCAATAACTATTGATTGAGAAGTGCTGTTAGCATCAGGTGCAAAGGAAGTAAAACCTGGGCCTGTAATGGTTCCAAAACGAATTTGAAGAGTACCTTCTCCGACTATATCATCGGTAGAAGCAAACGATGTGCTAGCCAAAGAGTGCTTCTCTGCCAGGTTGGTAATATCAATATTGTAACTACCCACGGCAGCATCATTTGTGATAGATGCGGATAGCGCAGAAGAATTAGTATTTGAAGATGACCTTGTACTATAGCTATCAGGATCAGAAAGACCTGACAGGCTGCTTTGAAAAGAAGAAATAGCGCCTCGAAAAATACCAACGCCTGATAGTTCTGTAGTAAAACGATTTTGTTGACGGTCTAGTGTATTTTGTACAGGCGCACGTTCTGCATTCACCAGGTTTTCAATTAAACCACTCAGATCCAAACCCGAACCAATACCTACTGATGAAATGCTAGCCATAAAGACACCTGCTATATATAAAATGTAAGATTAAGGCCTGTATATTAAAACACTGACTTTTAACCACCATCAATATTAAAGCAATATTCAGACCATAACCTTATATTTTTGCTGAAAACAAAATACCTTTGAGTGATTCCATATTTTCTCGTAAAGCGAGTACATGCTCTTGTGGAATTTGACGAATCACTTCATTTGTCTCTCTATCTAAAACAGTAATGACCATATCACCACTATTATCATCGACCTTAAACTCCAGGTCTCGACGGATATCCTGAGCAATCTCATTCAGTCTATTAGCAGTACTTTCCATTTCCTGACTATCAACAGACTCTTCCACACTAGAAGCAGGTTTTAAAGGGATGCTCTCATCACTGACTTCATCAGCTTTGTTGGATTGAGTTAATTTAAAGTCAACTACATTGGTTTTAGGCTGTGTTTGATTAGGTATCACTGCTTTGTTTGTAATTTCACTAACCATGATATTTACCTCAATTCAAAACCGGGAAATCCCGGGGTTTAACACCCCGGGTTTTCAAGTTATTGAATATAATGTTTAACATTAGCTCAATTATTGGAGTAATGACAACACATTCTGTGGATTCGCATTAGCCTGAGACAGCATTGCGATACCAGCCTGTTGCAATATCTGATTACGTGATAACTGTGCTGTTTCAGCCGCGAAATCAGCATCCTGAATACGACTCCTAGCAGATGATGCATTTTCAGATACATTTTGCAGGTTAGCAATTGTAGATCCCAGGCGATTTTGAATCGCACCTAATGTTGCACGTTGTGAGTCAATACCCTGAATTGCAGAGTCTATAATTGAAAGTGCAGATTGTGCTCCAGCAGCAGTACCTAGGTCGACTGTATCGACAGAAGTAAAGGCTGAACTACTAGTACTAATAACCGTTGTATCACCTCCAGCAACAGAAAAAGCTGCGGAGCTATCAAAGCGTAGCTGACCAGTAATACGAGTCGCATCAGTTGCACCAGCGTTTGCGTCAGTGAGGTCTGTTGTTTCAGCAGTAGTTGCTGTTCCATCAAAATTTTGGGCTGTGACAGTCAAAGTTTCATTTCCACCATCCGCTCCTACATTAAATAAATCAATGGTTATGTCATCACCATTTGTATTAGTTAAATCAAGAGTAGCTCCATTAGATACAGCAGTTACATTTGTAGTAGCACTCTGAGCATTAATCGCATCAGCTAAGTCCTGTAGGTCTGCAGTGTTAGTAATGTTGGCTGAGATAGCTACACCTGTTCCACCTTCAGATGCCAGGGAAAAAGATACAGTTCCAGTTGCACTAAGGCCGCTTAATTGCGCACGAGTAACAGCTTCTGCAGTCACACCTGTATTCGCTCGCTCTGCATTAACCACGCCAGCAATAGTTGCCGCACTATCCAGGTGGGCATAAGTTATAGCTGCTGAACCTAGATTACCTTCAATGGTTGTGGCGGTAAAATTGGTTGTACTTGCTGGAACAGTACCAGCCGCAGCTTCTACAGCACCCATTCCAGTACCGCTTGCATCCATTCTATGAGAACCAATATCTGTTGCCGCCGCACCGCGAATACTCACATTAATTGTTTCATTGGCATTTGATCCAACCTGAAAAGCCTCACCAGAGAAACTACCATCAAGTACTCTACGACCACCAAAGGATGTAGTTTCAGCGATACGAGTTAATTCCTGCTGTAATTGAGAAACCTCTGACTGAAGTGCTGCTCTATCTTGTCCAGAGTTTGTGCCATTGGCTGACTGGATAGATAATTCACGCATACGTTGCAGGATGTTAGTTGATTCTTGCAGTGCACCTTCAGCAGTTTGAGCTAAAGAGATACCATCATTCGCATTACGAACAGCCTGATTCAAACCACGAATCTGGGAAGTCATTCTATCGGCGATGGCAAGTCCGGCTGCATCATCTTTTGCTGAGTTGATACGTAAACCAGAAGAAAGACGCTGAAGGGAAGTCGAGAGGTCATTCTGAGATGTATTCAGGTTTCTCTGCGCATTCAACGAAAGAGTATTTGTATTGATAAACTGTGGCATTTTTAAATCTCCTAAATTTGACTACGCTTTTCAGCGTCATTTCAAAGTTAATTAAAAAATAATCGGTTAATTATTCTTCTAATTAACCTTCTCACAGTTATTAACGGCAGGTGCCCAGAAATCTTTAGAAGTTTTTTTATTTATTTTTACAGGTCATAAAGAGTAGATAAAAATTAGCCTATATCCTGTGATTTAAAGAAGCTACACCCATTACAAGTATTTCAGAAATATGGCTTATCAGCATAATTTGTCGGCTTTACCAACAAATTCTTTAGCACTTTCCCTGTTTAACCATTTCAAAGATATCCCTCACCTGGAAAAGTTTAAGCAATGGATATTTTCAGTTGCTCTCGGGCTAAATCACACCATATCGAATAAGTTCAAGGTGTAATTTATCTAACTCAGCAGTATATTTTTTATTAAAGCCTACTGAATTTGTATGAACTGGCTGTCTAACCTGGTCAAATGATGCTGTATGGCAATAATGTTTATTTGTATAAAAACTTTTAACATCCTCATTCCAGCTTAAATCGCAGTGGTTAAATATTTGCTGTGTTTCAACATCAAAATCTGTAACCAAATTATCATACTCGACAGTATGAATATCATCCGAATAGCGTGAACTCCAATATTTCATCACCTTTCGCTCTAAAGAGACAAAATGAGCAATATCTTCTAATTTTGTTGCATAGCTATGAACATTTAAAAAATCTTGTTTATAAATAGATAACCCATTGTCCATAGGATTTCTTTTACAATAAATAAATTTAGCATCAGGAATCATGTTCTTTATAAAGCCAATATTGACAAAATTAGCGGGTAATTTATCAGTAAGCCATCTTGGAGCAGTTTTCGGTATTTCCTGATTTTTAGTAATAAACTCTATTTTCTCTCTATACCACGCTGAAACCTGGTCAAGAGGTTGTTTATTTTCAAAATATTTTTTATAAGCGGCTTCAACAAACAGTAGTTCACCACCCGCTACGACATGATCAGATGTATTCAGTACTTGCTCTAGAAGCGAAGTTCCTGAACGAGGCAAGCCTATAATAAATAAAGGGCTAAACTCCTGGTCAGTTACGCTTTTATACTGAACCGTAGAAACATCCATTTTTTCAGAATTAGAAATTATACTATCGATTGTTTTTTCAATTTTATCTTTGGCATATATTATTTTTTTTGAATTATTTTGCTTATTATAATATTTGAATGCTGTTTTAAAATTGCCGAGCTGTTCATAGGATGCTGCCATTAAGTGAAAGCAGGCTGATTTAGCTGAATAATTTATTTTATCAGTATTTACCTTACTTAATATCTCAATGACTTTTGTATACTCTCCTAAAGTGTACTGGGCTCTAACCACAGTTAAATCGAGCCTGTCTTTTAATAATAGTTTCTTATTATCTAGCATAAAACTATTCAGCTCTTTTTTATCACCAAGGTGTATCTTTAAGTTTAATAAACTTTTTATTGCATTTTTGGCACCTAAGGAAACAGCCTTTTCCAAAACCACAGTAGCATCATTAACTCTGCCAACTAAAATCAAGAAATTACCTGTTTTTTGCAGCACATCAGCATCATCTGGCGCTAAACACATTGCGTTATAATAATTTTCATATGCCAGACCAATTTCTCCAATTAGAAGATAAGCTTTACCTAATGCTGTATATATATCAGGTTGCCCAGGATCTTTTATTAAAGATAAACGATAACAGTTGGTCGCTTTTTCATGTTCACCTTTATGCATTAAAGCATCACCCAACATAGAGTATCCCTCGGGGCTATCAGGTTCCTTCAGGCTAAAGTCGTTAGCCAGTCTTAACGCGTTATCAAACAAACCTCTATCTAGCTGTTCGGTGAAATACTTTGTCTGTAATGATAGTTTCATAATTTTCTCCTTATCTCAGAAAATTAAATAATGAAGAACTTGAGATTTTGGCAAATGTTGCCTGTGCTGCATCCAATGTGGTTTGCTCCAAAGTCAGCATACTAATGGCTTCGGCTAGATCAGTATCACGGAGAGTGCTGATTGTTGTTTTTGTGGTTACTGAAAATGCAATATTTGCATCGAGTTGAGATTCAAGAGCATTTAATCGACCACCGATGGAAGTTCTGACATCCAGTACATTGCCAAAAAATGATTCCATATCAATTTGAGATTGCCCCAAATTAGCCACTCTTTGATCACTCGTCAGAGATGGGTCATTTAATGTGTCAAGTATTGAGTCTATCGAGGTAAAAACATCACGGTATTGACCTTTACTGATAGTAAAGGAATCCAGTGCAACAGGAGTTCCAGTTATAGATGTTCTGACTCCATTATATTCAATCGAGCCACTATCCGTATATGTTGCACCTACAACACCAGGCCCTCCTGAAAGATCTACAATGTTATAAGTTGTTGGATCAGTGAACTCAATTCTAAAATTAGCAGGAGAAACATGATTAAGAGCATCGAATACCATTGCTGGTGCAACAACCGCAGTACCAGTATTTGTTATTCCAGTAGTTTCATTCAATGCCAGTGGACTAGGTACTTCTAGAAAAATTTTACTGCCTGAGTCATCAGCGGTAATCTGCCGAGTAGGACTCACCTGAAATGACCTCTGCCCCTGATCACCACTATAAACAACATGTCTCATTGACCCTGTGGCAGATTCAGTAAAAGGCTGTGTCTGATTTTGGAAACCTGCAAATAAAAAATCACCAGCAGAGTCCTGAGCATTAGCAAGGCTCAGCAATTCTTGATAGCGTTCCTCTATTTCTACACCAATAGCCTGAAGAGACGTTTCATCATTACTACTGTTGTTCGCTTGAATAATGAGTTCTTTAATTCTAAAAAATGAGTTTTCAACCGCACTCAATGTGGTTTCTTCAAGCTTTAACCGGTTTTCAGCCAGTGAAATGTTCACATTATATTGATCCAACTGGCTGACTGTTTGTTCCAGTTCCAATACTCTTGATGAAGCGGCTGGGTCATCTGATGGTTTTGTCAGTCGTACACCACTGGATATTTGTTGTTGTAGATCAGATAACTTGCTTTGTTGCTTTCCAAAAGCTTCTATACCCTGTTGAAAAATTTGAACGGATGAAATTCTCATAACAATTACCTTGTCGCGTTAAGCAGTGAGTCAAACATGGTTTGAACGGTACTGATTATTCTTGAGGCCGCTTCATAAGCCTGTTGGTATCGAATTAAATCAGCAGCTTCTTCATCCAGGTTCACTCCGGTTACAGAGCTTTTCCTATCTCTTGCCTGAATCAATAACGCTTCAGAAGATTCTTTTTGTCTTTCTGCAGAAGCAGCCTGTGTACCTACACGACCCACCATCGTGCTATAAGCTTCCTGGTAATTTGTATTACCACCATCCAGAACGTCTTTATTTTGTAAGTTCGACAGTAACAGGGCATTTCGGTTATCACCCTGCCCTCCCAGATTTTCTTCAATAGTCAGAACATCGCCAAACTGAGGAATACCACTCAATTCTGCGGTCCAACCATTTGACTCGATAGTCATACCATTGGTGAAAGTAATATCAGTATTTGCAGGGTGAGTAGTAGCACCAACGGTTACAACAGAAGTAGATCGAAATGTTGTTGCTGAATTAAATGCTAATGTCACTGTATCCGATAAATTTGCATGACCTGCATTTGTTACCGAACCAGCACTAATCGCTGATGTACCCAGGTTATCTAGAGAGGAAGAAGTGCGAATCGGTGCCGATGCTGCTATCAGCAAGGGGTCTGAAATATTAACATTAAATGAGCTTGCACCCTGTATGGTCGGTTTAATCTTAAACCTGTCACCTGCTACCGGGGCTATACCAGAATCATCAATATTAACCGTGACACCTTCAAAACTAATAGTTGTAGTGCCCCCAGCAACATTTAATACAGCGGCAGATGAAGTGCCTGAATCTGAAAGCATGGTCCAGTTGGTTCCATCATATTGCAGCGTATAATCGTAACGGGTTAAATCTGCAACTGAAGTAATAGAACTACTGAGTGTCGGGGTACCTGTATTTCCACTAAAAGCAAGAGTTTCAGGAGCATCAAAACTAAAGAAAGCAGTTCCAAGGTCACCATTAAGATCCATGCCGGACATATGTTGAGTATTAAAACTATCAGCTAACCCGACTGCAACACGCCCCAGATCATTACGTGATTCATTTAAAACAGAGTCTCTGAACTCCAGTAAAGCACCGAGCTCCCCACCACCTTTTAGCGAACTGCTTAAATCAGTAATTGTGGAAAAACCGTTATAAACAATAACATCCTGTGAAGGGTCACCATTATTAGGTACGGCATCCAGGGTAAATGCTTTTGTTCCATTTAGAACCGTTTGACCATTCCCGATAAATATTGAGACGTCTGTACCCGATTCATTCACTACCGTAATTTCTACTTTTTCAGATAATTCCTGTATTAGGTTGTCTCGCGTATCGAGTAAATCAGAAGATTGTTGGCTCGATTCCCCACCGCTACTAATTTTATCTAAATCCAGATTTATTCGCCGAATACTCTCCACCAGGTCATTAATTTCATTGACTACATTTTTGATATCCTTACTGGTATTTTCCTGTAACTGTTGAAATCGTTCATCAATATTATGAAAAGTAGCGGTTAAAGTATTACCAACATTAATCATATTGTTGCGCGCAGTAGTTGAGGAAGGATCATCAGCAACATCCTGAACAGCTGCAAAAAATTCCTGCATTATGGGAGATACCCCTCCTACAGGATCAGCAAGAATATTATCTACATACCCAGTCAGATCCGTCAGCTTATCCATTTTACTATTCGTGGATGTTGTACTTCTGAGCTCTGAAGTTAAGAACTGGTCATATACTCTTGCAACTGAATTGATCTGAGCGCCATTACCAAAATTAAAACCACCAATTGATGAAGGTGCCTGAGTCGTAATTTCAACTCGTTGACGGCTATAACCTTCGGTACTGACATTGGCAATATTATGACTGGTGGTACCTAGTGCTCGCTGGAAACTAAGTAACCCCGAGACGGCGGTATTTAACATATCAGGCATGATTTTCTCCCTGAGCTAATGTTTGGCTTCTATTTAACGATTGCGTTTCAGAAAGGTTACTCAGTGCCTGTTTAAAAGTATGGCCATTCAATATATTGTTAATTTTGTCAGCATAGGCGGGATCGGTTGCATAACCGGCCTGTTGTAATCCCTTTACATAATGAGTATCACTACCACCATGATTCAGCGCCTGAGCATAACGAGGACGTGTTGTTACAAATGAAACATAATCATCCAGTGAATCTGCCACAGAATCATAGGCACGAAAACTCGCTGATTCCTGTTGCATTGCGCCTTGACGAAATTCCAGTGTATTGTGCGTTACTGACTGCCCTGCCCAGCCACTACTGGCTTTAATACCGAACAGGTTAAAAGCAACACTTCCATCAGAATTTTTCATCGTATGCTTTCCCCAACCTGTTTCTAGAGCAGATTGGGCAACCAGGACATCCGTGGAAACACCCAGTTTTGAAGCTGCTTTTTGTGCATGGGGCCATAAATCTTTGACGAAAGAGTCAGCTTGCTGCCAGCCATAAAAGGGTTCTATTGTTTCAGAGACTAAAGCAGATATTTCTGTATATTCTTCAGTTGTAACTGTGGCTTCAGTAACCGGGCGCTGATGTAACTGAAAAGCTTTTACTTCAGGATTTGCCGCTACATAATCCATTACCGGCATAGGTAATGCACTTTTGTGATCAATCGCTTGTGTATCGGGTAGATGGTAAACAGGCAATTCATTGCCAGTTCCTGTGGCAATGCCGGCAGGCTCCTGCCCTTCCGGTAAAAATTTAGCCATCTGCTTTTCCAACATATCAGCAATGCCAATACCGCCTTGCTGTGACAACATCAGAGATATCTGCTTGTCATACATGTCGGTGTAAAAATCCATGTAACTGCTGTGCTGAGATTCATCCATAACCGCTGCAGAGCGCATTCCCTTTAGCATCATTTGAATAAATAGACCTTCAAACTGCTGAGCCACCGCCTTACTGGCCTGAGCCGAATCACGGCGAGCCTCCAGCTTTAGATCAGAGAACTGTTGCATATTCATAAACAGTTCAGGTTGAGTGGCCTGCATCATTTGTTGCTCCATTTATACTTTTATAAATTAAGTTATAAATAGAACAGCAGGAAGCGTGCCAACTTGCTTTAAAGATTTAATCCTGGGATTTGAATAACACCATTGTATTAGGGGGTCTGAACCACAATGGATTTATTATGGAATGATTGGATTTATTGAACTCGACCTATACATAGAAAGTCGTGTCCTGAAATAGTACTGTTACTTGAGTTTTTCAGTACTAATCTTTCAGAGCATCAAGAACCTCAGCGTAATCAGGTTCTCTAACAATGTCTGGTACCTGTTGCTTGAAGATTACTTTGCCAACTTCATCAACAACAACTATAGATCGAGCCATCAATCCTTTTAAAGGACCATCCTCAATAAGAACACCATAATCTCTGGCAAACTTTCTATTTTTCATCATCGATAAGGTGATCACATGATCACAAACATCAGCACAACATAAGTGCCTGTGAGCGAAAGGCAGATCATTAGTAATTACCAGAACAATTGCATCTTTGCGGTATTCGAAAGCTTTATGGAATTTTTGTTCAAAGTCCGGGCATAAAGGAATATCCAGAGTATGGAAGATGTTTAATATCACCTTTTTACCAGCATAATCACTTAATCTGGCATTAGACAGGTCACTATGTGTTAATACAAATTTTGGTGTTTGAGTTCCAATTGCTGGAAGCTCTCCATTAGTGTTGTACTGATTACCGTTAAAAGTAAATACTGCCATTATATTTTCCCCTCATAGTTAAATTAAAGAAGTTGAAACTATTTAATTCAAGTACGTTTCTTCCATTCCAATTTTGAGCAAAAGTGATCAAAATTATTTTCTTTTTTTATCTTACACCTTAGGAGGTAAAGTCAAACGTCTATTTCCCTTTTTCCTTCTGTAAGTCAATTTTTTAGTCACAAATAATTTAAATTCCTGCGAGATGATTGAGCAAACCTGCAACATTAATATAAGGCCCCTTCTTCAGTATTCTTGATCTGAGTGCATAGTAGTAACTGCGATGAGTTTAAAACAGAAGTTGAATGGCTCTTTTCAGACACCAACGATTTATTATGCAGCTTCGTTAGGCAAATCCATGTCACAATGGAGTCATTGCTGCTCAAAGTAGCTTATGAGAGAATTTAGCAGCATCTCATTATTGTTTTTATTACATAATTACCTGATAGCAAACCTAACCTATATTTAATCAATTAACACTGGAGTAATAAATGAAATTTAGTCCCTGTACTGGAAAATGCACTGAAGAAGGAACTCACTGTAATGGCTGTAACCGTAGCCATAATGAAATTGCAGAAATGAAAACTCATATAGCAAGCCTGATAACATTTGCAGAAAAGATGGAATATGAAAATATTGAAGATTTTGCAAATGGCGTAGCTGGAAGTATTAAATACAAAATGGGCTTAGAGCATTGATTCTTTGACTACTATAAAGCTCTATCTTCTGAGTTACTTATAAATATGATTTTCCTTTTTCCGTGTCGCTAACAGCTGAAAAAGGTCAATCTTTTTGGATTAGACCTGAAAATAAATGCAAAATTCAGGATGAAGTCATGATCAAAGGGAGCTGTTTAGACACTGTAAATAACCCGGTATTTTTCTATAGAACCTGAGAATTGATACTTTAGGCTATTTCGAGTCGATACATGTGTAAGTATTAAATCTGAATGACTTCTTTCCTGAAAGCTGCTGTACAGAATTAGAGAGCATAGGTCATCTTCATGCCATTGAGATACTCAGAGAGAGGTTGGATTCCTTTCGGGAAATGTTCAAAGCAGATATAGCGCTTATACTCTGAACAAACTTAGTGCTTCGATTTCTTTTTCCATTTTGCCCATGGGTCTATATCACTCACAACAGAGGCATCTTGAGAATTCGACGATTCCTGGTCACCTTTCTGAAAGCGATCTTCATCTCTATTGTCAGAATGCCAGTCTTGTTGAGAGCCAAAATCCTTACCTGAGCCCGAGTAATGTCCTGCACCAGAATCTCTTGATGCCCATTTTTTTGCACGTTTTTCACTCAACCGCTCAGCATCTTCAAAACTCAGTTCAGCAGGCTCACCTGGCGATTGACCATCCGGAACAATTCGATCCCTGGGAGGTAATAAAAACTGTTCGGAAGACGCTCGAGGCATGCTTTTAAATTGATACATATAGAAAGCTTCAACTTTTTCACGCGCCCAATTCGTTTTTTTAAGAAACTTTATACTGGATTCAATGCTCGGATTGGTCTTAAAGCAATTAATATTTAAATAGGCAAAGAGGATTTCAAAACCATAGTGATCTACTATTTCAATCAACAAATTTTTTAAACCAACTCCATTCAGAGGGTTATTCTTATAATTGATCTCATTGTTCATGCTAATGTCCAACCAGGGGTGTAAATTTCGTCATTATACCTGTCATTTTAGATTACAAGTGGTATGTCTTCCAATAAAAAACTAATCACTGCACATATTTTTGTTGGCATAATTCGATTCAAACATCACGTTATGACCCATCCCGAATGACACGACAATTTTCAATATCAAATGTGACCTTGCCCAGATTGAGGTTTGTTTTATCACGTAATGTCCGCACAAACTGGATGAACTTTTCAATGTCTGCAAAGTTTGTAGCAATACCCACAGAGATACGGACCGCACCTGCACTTTTATTACTACCTTTGTGTTGAATGAGCTGCACGAAGCGAGGAAGCGTCATGTCTGCAGCTTCATCAAGGCCCGTACGCATATCATCGGCCGTTAAGCCTTCGGCAAGTTCGCCTGCTCCAGGATTGCAAAAACAACCCGTCCGAATGGAAATACCTTCGTAGTTGGCGAGTTCTTCGATACGGCGATAATCGAGAAATGCTTCGTCAGGATCGTAGAAATTAAGAGTAATGGTGCCGCCTCGGTTATCGGTGTTTAGCGGCCCGTAAAGTCGGATCATGGGACGCCCGTTGCTGTGTTTCATTTCAAATAGCTGTGAAAGTAGCCACCCTGTAAGACAGCGCACACGTTCAGCAATAACATCCAACCCAATATTTTCCAGATGTTGTAAGCCAATTTTGACTGCAGGAATACCCAGATAATCAATCGTGCCATCTTCAAAGGCCGCTTCATCTTTAGCTAAATAAAACCCATTGCCTTGCACACTGGCAAAGTTAACAGTGCCACCTGCAAACCAGGGGCGTTGCAATTTATCGAATACCCTTTTGTTAATCAGCAATAATCCAATTCCGGTAGGATAGCCAAACATCTTGTAGAAAGACAAAGCCACAAAATCTGGTTTAACAACACTTAAATCAAGATGGTTGGTGGGTGCAAAAGCAGCGGCATCGAGCAATACATCCCACCCCTTACTGTGTGCCAGTTCAATCAGTTCTAATGAATGTTTGACCCCTGAAAAATTGGATTGAGCAGGAAAGGCGAAGAGATTGTTATATTGAGGATCGGCTGTTTCTAAGAGTTCTTCTAACTTATCCTGATCCATGCGTAAATCAGGAACCGTTAAGGGAGCGTATGTATATTTGGCCCCTTTGCTTTTAGCAAATTCACGAATGCCATTCACTGAGTTATGATTATCATAGGTGAGTAGACAGCGCCCGCCTGTTGCAAAAGGGTAAGATTCGCCGACATGTTTGAGAGCACCACTGGCATTGGGTGTAAAAACAGCAACGTACTCTTCTGCGGAGGCGTTGAAGTAGCGCATCACATAAGCACGTGCTTCTTCAACTAAATCCGTCATCGCCAATGAGGTGGGATTGGCAGAATGAGGATTGCCATAGACATTTTCTCGGAGCATGGCGAAATGTTTATCTAACTGGCTTTCTGCATAAAGACCACCACCGGTGTAATCAAGATAACATTGTTGTTGCTCGTCTAAACGCTGATACTCAGTTTTTCGTAGATCATCTAAGATACCGGTTTGGGCGTATGTAGGATATTCTTTGAGAAATTGTTGGTATGCAGATACAGTCGTTTGGGGTGTGGTTATCATATTGATCCTCGTGATACACCTGTTAATTGGGTTCTATTTTGTAAAAGCTAACAGTCGCTAGCACAAATATTGACATATGATTCACGTGTAAATATTGTGATCTGCCGCATTATTTTCTTAATATGCTCTCATTCATCACTTAATTAATCAATGGCTGAAATTTGTACTTGTACTCATTCCTGATTGGTCCGACAAACAACCGGTAATCTGGATTAGAGGTGGATGATACCCAGGGAAAATCTGAGTGAGTCAATCTTTTGTAAAGTTAGTCAGGAAGTGTCAGGTTTTAAAATTTCTGGTTTTCCATACCTGTCATAGGTTATAGCTTGGGAATAAAATATTTGCTCAAGCAGAATCATTAACATTTTCAACAACAACTTTATTACGCCCAGCATTTTTTGCTTTATATAGTGCATCATCTACTCGTTTAAAAGTATCAGGACTATTATCATTTTGATCATGTTGGGTGACACCAAAACTACTGGTGACTTTATCCGCTTTGGGAAACTCAAATTGTTCTATTTTTTTCCTAATGTTATTGGCGAGGATTTCTGCATTACCGGCATTAGATTCTGGACAAATAATCATAAATCCCTCACCTCCCCAGCGCCCAACAGTATCCGTAATTCGAATATATTTATTTCGAGCACTTTATCCAGTAATCAGCTGGTTCTGGCTTTCCATACAAATAGCCTTGATGAATAACATCAGCCCTGCTATTCAAAAAGTCTGCTTGCTCCTGTGTTTCTACGCCTTCTGCGACAATGTTCAGCCCCATATGTTTTGCTACAGAAAGAATGGTTTCAACCAGCACGGCATCATCTGGGTCATTCGGTGCATCCTGCACAAACATCTTGTCAATCTTAACTTCACTAATTGGTAATCGTTTTAAATAGGCCAGGCCAGAGTAACCAGTACCAAAATCATCAACTGAAAAATGTATGCCCATTTCTACCAGTTTATTCATCTTTGAAATAACATCACTCACATCAGAAATCATCAAACCTTCTGTTACTTCCATCGTTATCAATGTTGGATCAACACCCGTATTTTTTACGACCTGATGTGCCCATTCAACAAAGTTGCTTTGAGCAAAATGCCTCGGACTGATATTGACAGATAGTCGTAATGATTTACCTTGCATGCTCTGGTTGACTATCAGCTTGCAGGCTTCAGTGAATATCCAGTCACTCAATTCAATAATTAAATCAGATTCTTCCGCAATCGGAATAAAAAGACCAGGCGGAACCAGCCCTCTTTTCGGATGGTTCCAGCGTACCAGTACCTCTGCAGACAAGAGTTTTCCACTTTTATTAACCTGTGGTTGTAAATACAGTAAAAGCTGCTTCTCTTTAATCGATTCACGTAATTCACGTTCTATCTGAAAACGTTCTTTTGCCTTCTCACCCATTTCATGTTCATAGAAAAAGGTAGTGTTCCCTCCAACTTCCTTTGCTTTGTGCAACGCTGTATCTGCTAACTGAAGAACATCATCAGTCGACTCATTAAACTCAAGAGGAAATAACTTAACTCCAATACTTACCGTAATGGAAATAGATTCATCACCAATATCAAGCGGTCTTGACAGGGCAGAATGGATTTTTTCTGTGATCACTAATAATTGCCGGTTTGCTTTTTCATAATCCCGCCCTATTTCAGAGATAACAATTGCAAATTCATCACCTGATAAATGCGCAAGAACATCTTCATGCCTTATCAAGTCACCCAGACACACAGCAATTTTCTTTAAAAGAATATCTCCGGCAATAAGTCCTCTGGCATTATTTATATTTTTAAACCGATCAATATTCAGTAGTATCAGTGCGTTAATTTTTTTTGTTCTATTTGATTTGAATGCCAACTGTTCCAGTCTGTTAGTTAAATTAAGTCGATTAGGTAAATCTGTTAACTCATCAAAGTATGAAAGCCGATGAATGCGCTCTTCTACCTGCTGCTTCTCAGTCATATCCTGTTGTGTGGCGACATAGTGAGTAATATCACCATGAACATCCCGGATAGGTGAGATAGTACTGTAATTCGAAAATAAACTGCCATCCTTCCTGCGGTTAATAAACTCACCTGTCCATACTTCACCCCTGTTCAGTGCTGACCATAATGATTTATATAAGTTTTTTTCGGTTAATCCAGACTGAAGAAATTTAGGTGTATTACCCAATATTTCCTCAGAACTGTATCCCGTTGTTTCTGTAAATGAATAGTTTACATACTCTATTCTGGCTTCACGATCCGTGATAAAAACACTCTCAGGACTCTGTTCCACTGCAGATGATAATTTCACAAGATCAAAACTTCGTTTTTCAATTTCACTTGCCATGTGATTAAAGCACTCTCCCAACTGGCAGATTTCATCCTTGCCTTTATTCTCAATCCTGATGGAATAATCTCCTGAAGCTAACTCATCTGCACTTCCTTTTAATCTTGAAAGTCGTTTGGTCACCAGCCGGTCAAATAAATAACCTAAAACCAAAAGCAACAACAGGTAACCGATAAGGCTTTGTACCATACTACCAATCCAAATATTGATTATCTGATTCTGTAAGCGCGAGGTTGGAATTCTGATACTGATTAGACCCCGTAAGTCTCCCACCTGATACCCATAGGCCGGGTCATCAGGGTATAATTCGACCATACCAGGTGGGCTAGACTCTTTGGAAGAATGACATTTCAGGCAAAAAGGCTCAATCCAGATAGGTGATGTATATTGAGTCACTTGTTGCCCATCAGCCAGCGTTAGCTTACGCATACGTTTGGTTTCTTTTGAGTTTTGTCGATACCACTCCATATCATCCAGTTCAAAACGATCTACCAGATTATCAGGGTTTCTGGGCTTGTCAGACACATTATTGAAAGTCATGCCGCTATTATTCCAGTTGGCAAAATCCTTCGATATCCGGTTCATGGAATGTGCTGGCAGGAAACCAATTGTTTTTCTATTTATTGGCAGTCCACTTTCAATAAACTGTTCCTGATATATCCGCCGAGTTGACATCATATAGCTATAAACTACTTTAGCGTCCTCCCTTGCTTCTTTATCCATTTCTTCTGCCAGTTTTTTATAGGCTAGAATGGCATCAATGGTAAGTACAATAGCGACAACTACAGATAGAATTAACCATATTTTAAGTTTAAGGTTCATAAAAATAGCCTGGATATTCTAAAAACACCTTATTCATAGTTTTTTATAAAAGAATCATAGTAAATATAGTTGATTTAATAGGTTTTTATAGTATTTTTTAACTTTGATACTCGTGCTTATATCACCCTTCTGAATCACTGATATTTAGTACTAATAATAAAAGCCAAAGGACAACAAATAGAATTGTCTAAAATGGAAAGGGATATTAATGGAAGTTCTGGTATGGTGCTGCCAGTATTGGTTTAGAGAGATACGGGTTAAGCCAGACAAAATTTATTCCTGCCAGTTTCTTTTGCACGGTAAAGTGCTAAATCAGCATTTTCAATAAAGTTAGTTATATCTGACTTATTATCTGGAATAATAGTATTCACTCCAATACTGATCGTAACAAACTCAGAAACCTTAGAATCTTTATGGGGTATTTTCAGCTGTTCAATATTTTTTCTACATTTTTCGGTTAGAGTCGCTATGTCTTTAGTACGACTAAGAATAACTACAAATTCCTCCCCACCATAACGAGCACAAAAATCACTTCCCCTGTTAAAAGTTTGCCTGATTACCCCTGAGCTTCAGCCATCAAAGCTCTTAAAACCTTTTCACCACAGAGGACACGGAGCACACAGAGGTAAAAAGTTTTTTTAAGCTTAAGAAAGCATCTCATGCTCTAAATATATTGGAATTTAGAAATAACTAATCCCATTCTCTTCCTCTGTGGTGAATAATATTTTCAATGAGATAGGATAGCTGAGCCTCA
>JABHSO010000078.1 GCA_018669845.1 Gammaproteobacteria bacterium
CGCGTTGACTCATAACAAAAGGTAACCGTAGCATTAAAATAATCAGATACGTTGCCTCACATTAGAGGTAACTTTTACAAGTTTAAAAATAACCCTAAGTTTCTTCTCAATGTTCTTTTTAAGTATAAATGGGTTGAGGGTCAGATGCACTGCTTGTAGCTGTTCTTTCTTTTCTTTATTGATGTGTTCTGATTCCATAATACGTTGATAAGGTGTTTTGGGCTTATCATATTTCTTTTGATATTTAGAGTTGATACGCTGTTTTTCCAGGAGCTTCATAGAAGGACAAAAGTGGTTTTGGTATAAAGACCATTCCCGGTAGTAGAGGTCATTCATTAAGGGCAGTAACTGTTTGTTATCAAAGCGATCATACCCAAACAACTGCCTGACATGCGTCCAGTTTTTTTGTTCAACATGGGCATTATCATTCTTCTTGTAAGGTCTGGAGCGAGTGAAAGCAACATGATCAGGATGATCGGTGAAATAGCGCAACAGGTGATAGTTTAGGAATTCAGAGCCGTTGTCACAGTCAAACCCTTTCAGCTTAAAAGGTAGGCTGGACTCAATATCCTGTATCTGTTGCAACACACCGGTGGCTCCTTTGCTCCAGGTTGCACGAATCTCTGTCCAGGTGGTTTGTATATCCGTCATGGTGAGTGACCAGATAAAATCACCTTGCAGACTATTTCCGCAATGGGCGACGGTATCGGCTTCCATGAATCCAGGCTCAGAAATATCCCAGTGATGAGTGCGGATTGGAATCTGATTTTTCAGTAAAGTACCGGGCTTGGTGCCCGAGAGTCCCTTACGGCCATATTTAATCCTGACGGGCTTTAATAACCGGTCAATCGAGGCAGCACTGATCAATAATAGTTTGTGCTGAATTTCAGAAGATAACGGCTTATAGGTTGTTTCATAGAAGGGTAACCAGAGTGGAATGGCAGCCTTAAGCTTTTTGGAACACATCTGGTCACTGGCAAACCAAATATGCTTAAGCGGTGTCAGTAGCTCTGATGCCACATAGATAGGTTTGCGACCTGGGCGTTGCCGCTTACGGGCTTTAGAGCGTGTATTTAACAATCGGATAGCATATTTTCGGTTATACCCACAAACCGCACAGAACTCATCGAGAATAGATGTCTGAGCTTTTTTACCGGCTCGATGATAACGGAGTTTTATAGCCTTTAGGTAGGCTAGCCGTTCCTTTTTACCCATATTACAGCCCCCAGTTTCGGTTACCTGTAATATGAGTCAACGATACTAAACTGCTACTCCTTATGGTTACATTTAATTTGAGTCAATTCGTATTTCCATATCCAATTTGATAACTGCCTAATCATGTCTATACTTTTAACAATTAACTAAAAAATAGTTCTCAGGCGAATAGAACCTCTAACGGGCTTTCCAAAAAAAGAATCAATGAGTACTCTGAAAAAATCCTTAGGCACCCTGTTTCCTGCAATGCGCATGAGCTTTGCACTGGTATTGCTGACCGCCTGCATTCTGTTGACTGCTGATATGCTAGGATTTGCCCCCAATGAAGACAAATTTATGCTGGATGCACGCACCAAGGTCAGCGAATCTTTAGCTATTCAATTTTCTGTTCTGGCTCCCGACCAGGACATCAAAAACATTCAGAAACTAATTCGTTATATCGTGACACGTAATGACGATATTCTATCAGCCGGTATTCGCTTAAGTTCAGGGCAACTGGTTTTTGAGTCAAATAACCACGCTGAATTATGGGCAGGTTATGATAAAAACGTATCAACTTCAGCACATGTTATCGTACCTATTTTACAAAAAGGACGACTATGGGGGAAAGTTGAGTTGAAATTTAAAGAACTAAAAAGCGAAACCTTTTTGGGCTTTTTCCAAAAATCAATCCTTAAGCTTGGTGCATTCATTATGCTCATAGGTTTTTTTGCTTTTCTGTTTTTTATGCTCAGAACACTACGACAGTTAGACCCGTCAACAGTAATACCCGAACACGTCAATGCAGCTTTTGATACGCTTTCAGAAGGCGTAATAATTATTGATGAACAAGAACAAATTCTTCTCACCAATAAAGTTTTCAGTGAAAAAATAGGGCATACCGCACAATCATTATTGGGTATTAAAGTCTCTGACTTAAAATGGGAACGTATTTCAGTACAGAAATCAGGTGATGAATTACCCTGGAAAAGTGTACTTGAGAGTGGGAAAAATTCTGTAGGGGTTCAACTCAGGCTAAAAATAGCCAATGGGAAAATATTAAAATTTGTATTAAATGTTTCTCCTATTGATGGCGGCAAAGGTAAAGTTCAAGGCGTATTGATAACCCTGGATGATATTACCGAATTAGAAGAACGAAATACTGAACTTCAAAGTATTGTGATGAACCTGGAGAAATCCAAAGAACATATTCAACAGCAGAATAAAGAGCTTCACTATCTGGCGACTCGTGACCCGATGACCGGATGCCTGAACCGCCGTGCGTTTTCTGAACAGTTTGAAAAGCTTTTTAGCAAAGCCCGTAAAGAGGGCACCGAGTTAAGCTGTCTCATGGTCGACCTAGATCATTTCAAATTAGTTAATGATAACTATGGTCATGCGACCGGTGACATTGTCATTATCATGTTAGGTAAAATACTAAAATCTAATACCCGAAAGTTTGACCTTGTTGGACGATACGGTGGTGAAGAATTTTGCCTGGTACTTCCCGGCCAGACGGTGGATGAAGCTTACTCTGTTGCTGAACGTATTCGATTACGAATGAAAGGTGAATCCAGCAAGCGTTTTGAGGCAGGCCCCCGCGTCACAGCCAGTATTGGCATAGCCAGTATTTTCGATAAGCCTGAAACGCCTGATGCTTTAAATAACCTCGCTGATCAGGCTTTATACATTGCAAAAGAGTCTGGGAGAAACAGGGTTGTACGCTGGTCTCCCTCCCCTGTTAGCACTGACACAACAGAAATAACCCTTATTGAAAATGAGCCTCCACCAGAAATAGAGTCTACTGATGTTGAAAGCTTACAAAATCGCATTGATGAACTGGAAGACATTGCGCTACAGTTTTCTGCCGAGCTAGAACATAGCAAAAGTTATGACTCCCTGACCGGACTACCCAACCAGGTTTTATTTTACGACCGAATTCAACAATCAATAGAACGTGGTTTTCGTCTTGACCAACTTGCAGCCGTATTAATCATTGATATTGCAATGTTCAGCCAGATTAATACAACACTTGGCCGATCAATTGGTGACCTGTTATTACAGGAAGTAGCCAATCGTCTAAACCATATTTTTCGTAAAACAGATGGCATTTCACGTTTAACCATTTCACGTTTCGGTGGTGATGAATTTGCCATACTGCTTACTGACATTGCACAGGAGCAACAAGTGATCTGGGCCGTCAAAAGGTTACTCGACATAGTCAACCAGCCAACCGAAATTGAAGGTAATACCATTCATGTATCCTGTAGAGTTGGTGCAAGCCTTTATCCCACAGACGCAAAATCTGTCGACGAGTTGCTCAATCATGCTATGACTGCCAAACAATATGGCAAAAAGCATCAAATAGAAGCCAGATATCAGTTTTATGATAAGCACATGCAGGATATATCCATTAAGAATTTACATCTGGATAAAGAACTGCGACATGCCATCAAAAATGAACAGTGGGAACTTCTATTCCAGCCTAAAATGGACATTAAGTTAGGTAAAATCATTGGAGCTGAAGCTCTTATCCGCTGGAAACACCCTCAGCGAGGATTACTTTCTCCCTTTGAGTTCATTGATTTTGCAGAACAGCACGGGCTAATTATTCCAATTGGTGACTGGGTCATCAAACAGGCTTGCCGGCAAATTAAAGAATGGCTGAACATGGGTTTTCATGATTGCAAGATAGCTATTAACTTATCAAGCGTACAACTCATGCAGCCAGATATTGTAACCAATATTTTTAAGTCACTAGATAGCTATCACGTACCTCCAAGACTTTTTGAAGTAGAAGTCACAGAAACCACCCTGATGGACAACATGCGTGTGGCCATCGAGTCTTTAAGGCGTATTAACTCACGCGGTATTCATATCGCTATTGATGATTTTGGAACGGGTTACTCATCTCTCAGCTATCTAAAAAATCTGCCTATCAATACTCTAAAAATTGATCGGGCATTTATCAAAGACCTTCAAAATGATAAGAATGACCAGCAAATAGTGCAAACCCTGATCAATATGGCTCACGCACTGGATATGTCTGTCATTGCAGAAGGCGTAGAAGATAAGGAACAATTCGACCTGTTAAACCATTATTCCTGTGATGAGATTCAGGGGTACCTGCTGAGTAAACCCGTTACAGCAGAAAAATTTCTTGAGTTATTAAGAAACCCTCAAAACCACTCTCAGAAATTTATCCAGCAAACAGCTTAAATATTGTACTGAAAGTCGATTCCTGAAAGGCTTACTATTTGTACCTAATCTAGTTTATTAGACATTTGTCTAATGGTTACTTGAAGATATTATTGACTATTAGTCTTATTACCAATAATTAGGCTTAATAATCGGTTTCTTATTGGTTGGTATTTTTAAGGGTAATTGAGAACTAGCTAATTCATCATCTAAAATATGATGCCGAGTCCAGTCAGCATATTGGCTGAGCCGTTGATTCGCAGGGCGATGCCTTTTACCTTGTGTCTGTTTTTCTATTGGAATAATGACACCTATCTGGACTGAATTACCCTTGTCTTCCCGGATAGCTTCTAGCGCTGGCTCCAGATCTGTATCGTTAGAAACTAAGACTATCTGATCACAGTCAGTTTTCACAACATCTCGATACATATGAAGAGCAATATTCACATCCGTTTGTTTTTCTTCTAGTCGCCATACTTTGGCTCTTTGTGATTTATCAGGTGGCTTTTGATAAATGGGAAGATTAGCGAAATCAAGAGAATAATAACCCTTGATGATTTCAAAGTAATCTGGATACAGTAGCTCAAGAGCACGGTTGTAATTATTTTGGGCTTGTTGAGCAACTTGACCATGGCTCGCTACTTTAGATTTGATGTCAGCCGTAAAATATTTAATTTTATTGATTGATGATTTTGGAGACTGAATTTTAAGGATATGTTCAAATAACTTCTTGATATCAAGCCACTTGTGATCCGTGTGTTTTAGCCGACCATAATACAGGTTGTATCCATCAATATAAATATTAGTCCGCAAACTTTCTTTCCCCTAGAAATGAAAAAACCGCCTTGCGGCGGTTTTTCCGCCCCAAGCGGAAGCTAACTAAATAACTCCGCAAGGGGTGAGTCGTATATTGATTATAGGTACTAACGTATAAAATCTCAATTAGTAATTATAATTAGTCACTAAATTGAGCAAAAATGCTGTCTAATATTATTTATGAGTAAGCGCTAAAAACAAGCACTTAAGTAAAGCTATATACGCCTATTATTAGACAGTATGAAATCAGTATTGTTTTTATAATCAATAACTTGGCTATGCTTTTTGACAGACATAAAAAAGGCCCTCATTGCTGAGAGCCTTTTAGAATATGGTGCCGGCACCATGAGTCGAACACGGGACCTACTGATTACAAGTCTCAGTCACTCAATACGTAACAACACTAAATATTTTATAATTCAACAACTTACAGAATTTCACGGTAAGTTAGATGTTGCTAAGTGTTGCTATTTACTGCGTCTTGGTGGACTATATTTGGTACTCATTCACAAACTTATGAAATGGATCATGATGAAAGCATGGACTTCACTTCTACTACTTTATCTAACAAGCTTAAATATTTCGGCATCTCCCATCTATTACACTTTTGAAGGGTTTGTTAACGATATTGCCGTTACCAGCCAAGGCGGCACTGAAGATATTTATAAGTCTGAAATAATAGACTACGCGAACAGCAATGGCCTCGGTGTAGGATCTGCTGTCTCATATACTATCATGGTTGATAAGGATTACCCGGGGACAGCTTACGCCCCCGACTATTACAGTCTATATACATACAAATATCATTATGATGGACAAGACTCAAACAGTAACGGTCTTATATATGATAATTATTATGCGGAATTAATAGATGGTAACGTCCTTGACGGGTGGACCAAAGAATACAATAACGCCTCAAGTCTTGCTCGATATGATACTGACACCCTTATTCCTTTACTGGGTCACCCATACACGTCATTCACCTTAGATAGCTACATAGAGATTCACAATGCCCACACAACCAATAATTTGATTGACGATTTATTTATTGGTGAAGAGTTTTTGTTTACCAATACCTATGATGGCCGGATAAATACCAGTCTGCATCTTGGATATATTCATGGATCTCTCAACCTTGTAAACATATCTACAATTTACCCAGTATCGGTCCCAGAGCCACCATTAATATTCCTGTTCATCCCCGCCCTGGCTGTGCTGGTTGGGGTTAGTTCAAAGGCTTAATTATTGCTTCGTTGGGGCTTTTAAAATCTGTAAACTCTGCCCCTCATATTCTTCCTCATCTAATTTTACATTCACCTTTATAATGCATGGAGCATCAAGTTGCAAAGGGGAAAAAACAATTTCAAATATTAAGAGCTGAGTACTACTTATGCCTTTTGGTCTTGGAAGCTTCTCCTCATTTAAATCAATAACCTGAAGAACGTCGCTATCTTTTAGAACGCTAATATTTATTGCTCTTATCGGGTCATCTTCTGAGTACGGAACTCTCAGAACAATCATGAGCTTTGGCAAAATAGCAGGGAAAACAGGAATGATAAGCTCAGTAGAGTACGCACCTATGTATGATTCTTTGCCATTTACATCATGAATAATATCATCACAATAAATCGTGTGTATTTGAGGTCTAAGCATTCTTATTGCGCCTTTAGTAGATTAGCTTCCTGATTTTCTAGTAATTTATTTAAATTATTCATATCAATATTAAAGGCGGCGCATAATCGACGACAGGTATCTATAGATATATTCTCTGTTCCCTTTTCGATTCTTGCAATATGAGACTGACTAGTGCTTAAAATTTCTGCCAGCTTAACTTGAGACCAGCCATTTTTTAGCCTTAACGCTTTAAGCGTCAGTTCATCGCCGCAAAAATCTGCAAGCCAACTTCGAGCCTTTTCAAGAGACTGCTTGGTACTTTTATCTTTTTCTAAATTGGAGATTATGTCATTAATTGACTTATAACCAGGGGGTGACTGAGGCTTAAGATCTAAGTATTTTTCAAACTTATATACTTTGCACTCTTCAGTAGTTGTTACAGGGGTATTTGCGCCTTCAGAAACAACAAATATATCATTAGAATCCGCATAGATTTTGGTATTCATCAATTATCCTTTGAGAGATAGGGTGTTTTTCATCGTAATTAAATTCTCTTGGCGCGATGGCCAGTACGTAAAAACAATTCTTTAAAGGCATGTATGCGTAAATAATCCTGTATTTATTTTTTGGGGCAATATTGTCAAGCTCCCAAATTTTCAAACGCCACAAATCTTTTCCTTTATTCCATTGAGCAAACCATTTACTTACATGAAAGTCAGATATCATTGGATGACCGTAGTCATGCTGAGTAAGCCTGTCTAGCAAGTCATCGTCTTCTTGAAGCTCTTGGAGGATAACAAGAATTTTTGAAGCGATATTCTCGTCCTTCAAAAGAAGATCCTTTAAATCATCTTCAGCAGCTTCGCATAAGAAAAGGTCAGGCACTATATCTACCTAGGTATAAAGTAGTCAAGATTTATTTAAAATGCAAGCCAATAAGATGACTTATCTTAATATTTTGTGAATTATTTCTAAAAATGTGGGGAGGGAGAGTCCACATTCCATCTTGCTCCATTATGCCGATACCATTGAGGGCAAATATACTCTACTAAGATGTAGGGAATTGCAACCTACATCAATCAGCCCACTGGTATTTTAACCAATCATTACTCAACAAAGTGCGGATCATCTTCCATATACTGAAATTGACGCTTCTTGACTCTAACACCGTAACTGTTTATAGATGAACCCCTGATTTTCTTATGATGGGTCGGATCTAAGTCAGTAGCATAAGCAGGATACCCAGCCCTGAACTTAATACATTTTAAATTATTCTGGTCTAAGGAAATCAAGCAATTTAGGGACTTCAGTTTGCCATTTGGTTCTTTCTTCGGCATTTTTTCTACTTGTTGCAATCCACGATAAAGCCTGTGCTATATCGTATAAATTTTTTGCTTTATTTGGTGACCCAGGAACTTTTGCCAATTTAATCATAGATTTTCGAGACGGCCTTTCAGATTCGAACGGATCGGCATATTTAGAATCATGCCCTGTTAAACAGACATGAAATACTTTAAATGCCGCTTTTTTCCCCCATTTTTTAGAGACTGTAGTATCAACCCAATTTGCAAGAGAATCAGAATTTATTTGAGTATTTCCCCATCGCGACATCATTTTTTTATCACTTTGAACTTGAAACATAGCTTCGGAGATGATTGAGCTTATTTTAGACAAATCCATATTCTTGTTATGTATATCGCGTAACTCAGAAACAGTTTTCCCAATTACCATCCCGTTTGAACAAATAAGCCGGAACCAACCAAATAAAATAGTCAATTGGCTACTGCCATCAACTGAATTAAAACACTCAAGACGAAGTTTTAACGGATTGCTATCAGTAGACGTAAAATCATACTTTTCAGGGAAGTAAATTCTAAAATTCATCCATTCACTTAAGGTCGAAAGACCAAGTTCGCAATGAACATCGTTTATGCCAATATTGCAATTTCTTAACCCATCTATACACAGTTTAGCAACTTCATAATGCTGAGCTAAAGTATATGTATTCGATACAATTCCTACTGGAATTCTGTTTTCCAGCTGTGTCAACGGTAGGCGTATAACTGTTTTGTAATATTTATTAACAATTTCTCCTGTTCCTTCAGAAAAATTGCCAAGTTCAAATAATGGGATATTTCTCGATATTTGCGTCCAATTACCTGAGACATATTTAACTTCTCTTGACCTCCATATAGCGGTCTCATTAATTATCTCCACATCCTGCATATTTACCTCCAGTTGATTATTGTAAATATTTTCTAATGTTCGGCCAAAAAATCCATTAACTCTATATCAACAAAATGAATTACTCCTTTTTTGATTATAATATCAATCCACCCCATCAATGAAAGTTTCAATAAACGCTTTTATCTTTTCAATAACCCGTTCAGTAATAGTTTTACGCTCTTTAAGTTTAGGGCGAGTTTGCATGATGGCAATAACATCATCACGCAGTGGCGATTTCTCTGTAAACAGGTAATCACCGATTACTTTCTGCAAACCTTCACTGTCTAGCCTTTCGGCTTCGCTCAGTTCCTTAATAGCCTTTAACTTTTCTTTACCCCAAAAGGCTTTAAATTCTTTACCCACATCTGCATCTTTTGGCAGGTCAGTAAGCTGCTCTTTGATAAAGCGTTTTATCAGTTCTTTCTTGCTGCGTAGCTGGGTTTCGGTTTCCAGCATATTCAGTATTGCCTTGCGCTTTTTCTCCTGGCCTGATGGTTTGGAGGATTGCAGGTTGCGTAATAGAGATATGATGTAACTGACGTTAATTTCATCTCGGTGAATCAGTTCCAGCTCAAAATCCAGGTCATCCAATATCGATACTTTTTCTTTTTCGTGATTGCTTCTAACTTTGTCGTAAAGATCCAGGTACTTGCTTTTATAGTCCTCAAATTGCTGTTCATCCATACTGAGGTCATCAAACGAAAATTCTGTAAAACATCCCAGTACATTTTTTAAGCGTATCAAGTCACGAAAGGCTTGAATGAATTTAGCTTCATCTTCTTCCGTTTCCAGTTCATTTACACTGTCTACTGTTGGTACGATTTTATGTAGGCTTTCAACAGCTTTAGAGAATCGTTTGGTATATTCCTCATACGGTTCCAGGGTGATGACTTCAACAGCATCTTTGTTCGCGAACAGTTCTATGGCCTTGTCGGTTGCAGGTTTTAGATTGCGGAAACACACCACATTACCCTGTGACTTCTTCTGGCCCATGATACGGTTGGTGCGTGAATAAGCCTGAATCAAACCGTGATACTTCAGATTTTTATCGACATAGATGGTATTCAACGCCTTGCTGTCAAACCCGGTCAGAAACATATTCACCACCAGCAAAATATCAAGCTGACGGGCTTTTACCCGCTTGCCTATATCCTGGTAGTAAAGGTAGAAATCATCGGTGGAATAATTACTGCCAAACATGGCGTTATAGTCATCTATATAATCATCGAGCTTTTCTCGTGTATGTTTATTCTCTGCTTTGTAGGTTGCACCCGCATCTTGCACCACATCCACTTCAATAAATCCATTGGCATCAGCATCTTCTTCATTGGCCTGATAAGAGAATATCGTACCAATGCGCAGATTATGTTCACCGGCCTCTTTTTTCTGTTTGAACAGGTCGTAATACTTCATCAGGGTTTTGACGTTAGAGGTACAGAATATGGCGGTGAATTCACGCGCATGCGTCTTTCGTTTGTGGTTATTTATGATGTAGTCGGTGATAGCTTCCAGCCGCTGCGGGGCCTCCATTACTTCGGCGGTATCAATCGCCTCGACATTGATATCTACCACTCTTTTTTTCTGTTTAATGGTGCGAATATATTCAATGGAAAATTTCAATACATTTTCATCTCGTATCGCATCGGTAATCACATATTTATGCAGACAATCACCAAACAGGTCTTTGGTGGTGCGTTTTCCCTTGGCATTACTGGCGGCATTATCTGCAAAAATAGGGGTGCAGGTAAAACCAAACAATTGAACTCGGTGGAAGAAGTCCTTGATACGCTGGTGTGTTTCACCAAACTGGCTGCGATGGCATTCATCAAAGATAAACACCATGCGCTCTTCCTGTAACCCGGTCATGCTGCTCAGGTAACGATCCTTGCTGATGGCGGTATTCAACTTTTGCAAGGTGGTGACGATTAACGACGTGTCATTGCCGAACTGTTCTACCAGTTTTTTGGTATTATTGGTGGCATCAACACTTCCGGAACTAAAGCTGTTGAACTCCTTGATGGTCTGGTAATCCAGGTCTTTTCGATCCACCACAAAGACGACTTTATGCACATGAGGCGAATGGGTTAGAATCTGCGCGGTTTTAAACGAAGTCAGCGTTTTGCCTGAACCGGTGGTGTGCCAGATATAACCGTACTTCTCTGTATTGAGTACCTGGGTCACAATCGCTTCCACGGCATAGTATTGATATGGGCGCAGCACCATTAGCATTTCAGCACTTTCATTCAATACCACATACTTGGTGATCAATTTTGACAGTTGGCATTTTTCCAGAAAGATCTCGGCGAACTCACTGAGCTGGCTAATTTTTTTATTGTCTTTATCCGCCCAGAAAAAGGTTTGCTTGAAGTCGCGCTTATCGACCGGGTTATTGGCGTAGTATTTGGTATTGACCCCATTGCTGATTACAAACAACTGGATATAGCCAAACAAGCCAAAACCGGCAGCGAATGAATGGCGGTGATAACGGTTGGTCTGGTTAAAAGCTTCTTTCAATTCAAGACCACGACGTTTGAGTTCGATCTGTACCAACGGCAGGCCATTGATCAACAGAGTGACATCGTAACGATTTTCATACTTGCCTTTGATGGTGACCTGATGTGTAACCTGGTATTCATTCTTACACCAGTGAATTTGATTGATCAGTTGTAGATAACCAGTAGTACCATCGTCACGAATGTAATCCACCTTGTCGCGTAGGATTTTAGCTTTCTCAAAGATATTGCCACGTGCGAGTTTGTTGAGTACCTGTTTGAATTCTGCATCAGAGAGAGTGATGCTGTTATGTTTATTGAGTTGTGTTCTCAGGTTGTCGATTAAAGCGGCTTCATCGCTTATATGAACCTTTTTAAAACCCAGTGACTCTAGCTGGGCTATGAGTTTGTTTTCCAGTGTCTGTTCCGATTGAGTCTTCATGCAATCCCTTGAATATGATCAAACAAACATTTGTTGAAGCAAACCCTTTTTGAAGCTTTGGGCTTTTTCGAGTTGGGTGGTGATCAGTTTTATTTTGCGATCTATGGCAGCTAGAAAGTTGGCTAGTTTCTTTTGTTCTTCGATATTTGGTAAATGAAGGCTGCAATTTCCAATCTCACCTAAGTTAATTTTTTTAGGAAAAGCTACGTGAATTGTTTTTTTCCATAATTCTCTTTGAAAATAATCACCTTGGATAGAATACGTCAAGAATTCCCCATTTAAGCCAGGTGTAGTCTTAATAAGTGCCAGACTTACGTAAAATGATGCGCGTACATCCCAATCAATAAATTTAGAAACCCCAATGCTCCCTATTCTGGTCATAAGAACATCCCCTCTTTCCAATTTAATGCGTCTTTCCTCTAGTTCAAAAACCTCCTCTGATATGAATTTTGTTTTACTAAATTGATTTGCTGTAAGGTGCTCTACACTATAAAAAGGAACACCTTTTTTTACATATTATGGAGTTTGGTGAGTACCATCAAATATTCTTGCAATAGCTTTTAATTTTTTCTCTTCCCAATCCGGAAACTCATTTCCCTGATCATCCTTGAAACGAATCTGTTGACTAAACAGCTTCTGCATCATGCCTTTTTTGTATTGTTCCAGTAAGGTTTTTTTCTTGCTTAGCTGTTCGATTTTGGTAACTACGGAAGATAGGAAAGAT
Source organism: Gammaproteobacteria bacterium (assembly GCA_018669845.1). GTDB lineage: Bacteria > Pseudomonadota > Gammaproteobacteria > JACNJF01. Next base: position 12,707 of record JABHSO010000078.1, read on the forward strand.
GAGATTTTTTGTTGCTCTTCAACTTCAGGATAACTTAGTTCAAGCCTGTAAAAATCAGAATGATTGAGGTCAGGTATAGTTGAAGCTCCGGCATAACGAAGTATTTGTATTTGTGTTGATTGTTTTTTTAAGAATGAGACTAAAAAAACCTTGTTTATATAGCTTGGGTAGGCAATTTTAAAGAAGTTATTGTGAAATGCTCCCTCGACATCAGTGACTACTTCCCCTGTATTACCAGTACGCGTCATCAATATATCATTTTTAGTACAAATAACAGAAGCAGGAGGATTCTGAATGTAATATTTCTTTTTAGTGCCACTTTTTAAAAACTCATTTGTTATATAAAAATAAGAATTCTCTACGTATTCAGTAAATCGATTACTTATTGAAATTTGCAAGCCCTGATTAATTTTTACTATATTTTTTAGCTTATCAAGTTTCCATTTATCCTTAAAGTCAGAGAATCTTAATATTGGATTATTTTGTTTTTGCTTCATCATCATATCTTTGAATTAAAAAGGACTGGCTATACCTAGCTCTTTACAAAATCCTGCTATAGCTTTATCAGTTACCAACATATCCGTTTCCAGCTCCTTTAATTCTTTAGCCGCTACTTCGATATCCACCGGTTCCTCTTCTTCAAAGGTATTCACATAACGCGGAATATTCAGGTTGTAATCATTTTCGGCAATTTCATCCATCGTTGCCACATAGGCATACTTTTCGATGTTCTGACGTTGCTGGTAGATATCAATAATCTTCTGCACCTGATCATTGGTCAGCGTATTCTGGTTGCCGATTTTTTCAAAGTGCGGTGAAGCATCGATAAACAGAATATTGTTTTCATGAACACGACACTTTTTCATCACCAGTATGCAAGCAGGAATAGTGGTGCCGAAAAACAGGTTGGCAGGCAGGCCGATGACGGCATCCAGAAAGTTCTGTTCTTTTATAATGTATTGTCGAATAATGGCTTCTGCCGCGCCCCGGAATAACACACCATGCGGCAATACAACGGCCATGGTGCCATTGTCTGCCAGTTGATAGATCATGTGTTGCACAAAAGCGAAGTCGGCCTTGGTGCCCGGTGCCAGTCTTCCATACTGACTAAAGCGGTCATCGGTTTCATTCAGAGGATTGTTCTTGCCTTTCCAGTGCGCCGAAAAAGGAGGATTAGCAACTCCCGCTTCAAACCGTTCGTCCAGGTGTTGCGGGTCTTCCAGCGTATCATCCTGTTTGATATCAAAACGGCTGAAATGCACATCGTGCAAGATCATGTTCATGCGCGCCAGGTTGTAGGTAGTTCGATTGAGCTCCTGCCCGTAGAAGTCTCCGACCTCTGTTTCTTTGGCAATACGCAGTAACAGCGAACCGGAACCACAGGTCGGATCGTAGGCATTCTTAATGCGCTTCTTATCCAGCGTGACGATTTTGGCCAGCACCTTGGAAACCTGTTGCGGAGTATAGAATTCACCGGCTTTCTTACCGGCTCCTGATGCAAACTGTCCGATCAGATATTCATAGGCATCGCCCAACACATCTGAATCGGCTTCCTGTAGCTTAAAGTCGATGGCATCGAGATGGTTAAGCACTTTGGCAATCAGAGTGTTACGCGCTTCAGGAGAGCGGCCCAGTTTAGTGCTGGCCAGATCCAGGTCTTCAAACAGTTTGTTGAAGTCATCTTCGCTGTCTGTGCCCATGGTGCTTTGTTCGACACCGTTCAGAATTGCCTGCAAATCATCTAGAATGAAATTACTTTGTTCTTCTTTATTGGCGTTGCCTTTGGCGGCAATCGATGAAAAAAGCTCTTCAGGGCGCAAGAAGTAACCCAGCTTTTCCAGCGAGTCTTCTTTGATGGCTTCTATATCACCTTCATCAGTAACCAGGTGATAGTCTTTGATCTGTTCAGTTTCTAGCAGGTGGTTAGCATGAAGCTGCTGCTTTTCAGACAGGTATTTGAAGAAAATAAAACCGAGAATGTAATCACGGAATTCATCCGCTCCCATCTTTCCACGCAGTTCGTTGGCTATTCTCCAAAGCTGCCGCTCCAGGTGTTGCTTTTGGTCTTCGGTCATTTTGTTATTGTTTCTTCCTATAGCTAAATGTCTGGAGTCATACTAAAGCAATCTCGCTGTCGGACAAAGATGAAAAATCAAATTACAGCACCTTCTAAACCACAGAAAATCTTGGAGCAAGCCGTTTTTCCTAGTATGAAATTTTGTGGCATGGCAAGTACATCACTATCAACCTATCCTATCCACTTGTCTCGCTCGCCTGATAGATATAAATTATTCTTTATGAAGTACACTGAATATATCGTTCTCATTTCAACACTGCTTCTCGGCTTTATCCTTTACCGCTTGTGGCATCGATTTAAAGTGAAACTATATAATAACATAAGGCGTTTTAGAACTGTCCGAAGTTTTGAGAGTGGGCACGAGTCGCTTGATAATCGCACAGAGTTTTACTTTAGAAAAGATAATAACTAAGCAACATAAATAGTAAGCGCGAATAAACCCACCTACTATCCAGATTCACTTTCCTGCTGAATAATTATCTCCAGATAAACAGGAGATAAAATATGAACAAAGAAAAAACATCAGAATCGCTCTCTACCCTCTGGGGAGAGCAAATTAAAA
>JABHSO010000186.1 GCA_018669845.1 Gammaproteobacteria bacterium
CCTCGCTATATTTGGGTTACCGTTCGCTATCTCACAGTATCTGGTGACATTATACCTATTTCCTTATAGCAGGCTCAGGAAAAAATATTTCAAGTTATTTAGATGCTATTTTTGAATCCAGATGAACGGCTCCTTTGTCCATGGATCTGCCTGTCACATGACCAACCGTGACCGGCAGCTCCTGGCACACCAGAGATATACGCTAAATTATCGGGAACGACTGCTTTATCAACACTGCGGTTATAGCGGTTATCATCCTAATTTGACCGGTTATGGCACACCAGAGACATACGCTAAATTATCGGCAACGACTGCTTTATCAACATTGCAGGTATAGAGGCCACCTGAATTGACCGGTTAAACTCACAGCACACTGAGTCATAGGCAGAATCATATGAAACTCTTACGCTTTCCTTACCGCAGCCGTTATCTTCTAAGGGCTGAAGGTGGCTGCAAGTTCTTGGCGATAGAAAACGTATTCTAACCAATCGATAAAGCTTGCCTTTCAGTAAAGTTCAGGAAGTTTTTCCAAATTATATCTCCCCTAACTCCTAGCCTTTTTGCAAATCGATCATTTAATTGATCGAAAATAATTTTCATATTTTCAGAAGCAAATTCTTCCTGGGCCAATCCTAGAAACTGATAGATTTTTGCTGCTAAGGATTTTAGAAACTTATCCAGCCTTTCGCGTTCTTTAACAGATACATTCGCTTCTAGCGCTGCCTGTAAGCACCATAGGCAAACAGCCCAGGTCTCCAAAAGGTCATCCGGCATTTGGTCGTGAAATTCATCAATATGCAGGAATCGGATTGCGGGTTTATTACTACCAAAAATAGAATAAAGCACTTTCCCAATAAGTTGAGGCCAGCTATCAGCATCACTGCCTCAACTAGAAACTCTATTTCGGTTTATCTATATCCCTCCCGCAGTCGAGCATGAAGTGTTGTGCGATCTTTCGAGGCCAGGAGCACCTGAAATTAAAGAAGCACTTTTGACTGGCTTCATCAAACGCAAGAAAACGAATGACAAGCAAGCACTAAAGGCGCTTACAAAATTGCTCGACCCAGGAGAGGCTGAAGCACTGGCATTAGCAGGAGAATTAGGAGTCGACATCATTATTAATGGGAAAAAGGGGCGTCGCGTTGCTAAAAGCAGAGGTATTACACCCAGAGGCACAGGTGCAATTTTCATAAAGATGAAGCAGAAAGGAGTTATTAATTCAGTTGCTCCAGTACTGGAAATTCTTCGAAGTAATGGTTATCGATTATCACCTCAATTGTGTCAGGAAGTTCTTGCTCTATGCGGCGAAGATTCATCACTAACCTAGATAAACCCATCTGCTGATCAACTTTGACTGGTTATTAAGACAATAAATCAGGGAATACCAACCGATTTACAGACAAAAACCCCGGTGCTTTTACACCGGGGTTTTCTGTTTCTACGCCAATCAAAATATTCCTGTTACCCAGTTCATCTTTTGAAATACGGTAATGGCATACCTTACTTGCCTGCTTATGTTCTAGCGATACAAAGTCAGTATGACTACATTGACTCCGGTTCCGCTTTCCCTGAACTCATTCGACAAAACTTCCGACCACTCATGCGTTAAGTCAGGAAAGAACTCTTTTTCTTTCATTGAGGCCGGCAGAATAGCCACAAGCCTCCCGTCATTTGCTAAATACTGGTGGGCTTTCTTCAGGTGATCCAGAGCTCTATTTTTTGAGTAGGGAGGGTTTAATATCACCCTATCGAATTTGAGATCACTTTCCCACTGCAGAAAATCTGCCTGTATAGGACTGTAACCCTTTTTTTGCAATACACGGCAATTAAAATGTGCAAGCTCAATGCAGGTTAAACGCTCTTTGGGTAGAAACTTACAAATCGCACCGTGCCCGGCAGAGGGCTCCAATACTGAATGATTCTCTCCAATTTCAGCTATACCAACAACCCGATCTGCGAGTGTTTCCGGGGTTTGAAAAAACTGATGCGTTTTCTTTTCCGGTAACGACCCGGTACGGATTATATCTTGGAGAATATCCTTAACCGGGTATCCAAAAGTCCAGTTAGATCCCCAGGTATTTTCACCACCAATATATCGCAATACTCTTTCAGTTTGCTTAGAAATTGTAGTACTGTAAAAGGTAATGCTATCGTCGCCATTTTCTCGGAAGTGACCTATCTCATCCAACACAGCAAAGGGCAATAAATCCATTTTAATATCATGCTCTTTGAATCGTTTTGGCTGCGTTTTAAACTTAGCCGGAATAGCCGTTGGGTACATGCTGGCCAGCACCTGGTTAAGTCGATAAGCCATGGAACTGTGGATATCAATATGCGCAGTCCCCTTTTTAAACAGCTTTATTTTCCAGGCACCACCATCGAAGCTATGCCACTGACCAGTATCCCCACTGTCGTAAATATGACTGATTGCATAATCAGTTGAACGGCTATGTGGTATTTCACGACCCATAAAGGTACCAATCACAGACCTTAAATCATGAACATAATTGGCTGTGTCATGATCTACCGTTTGATAATATGTCATCATCCTATTAATAATCATGCGCTTCATAAAACCTTCTGGTCGATTAGTCACATGCTCTGCACTGAGAGTCCTGAAGATGCCATCAACCCTTTCTGCAAAAAATTGCTGTCTTTTTACCAATAGATCATTCATGGTTGAAAGAACTGTATCACGTAAAAATTCAGGCGTTTCATGCTCCCTTATCTGCTTGTTCCATTCATTACGTTTAGAGGCCGGCATGGATTCGAGCACATCTGTCATTGACATCACTCTTGCCCAGTATTCAGCATCTAACGATGCAATAGCATGTTTAACCTCAAAGAAAGTTGAAGCACTATAAGATCCTGTGTTTCTACTTACTCTGGCCCCATCAAAAAAATAACTCATAACAGCACTGTTGCCGGAAACAAATTCTGCTATTTTTTCAATGGAATCTTTTTTACTTCTATATTCTGCAAATATGGTATCCAGTGGTGTAATAGCCGCTAGATCCGTTTTGCCAGAATAGAGTTCAGCTGTATTTAACATTTTTTACTCCTGGTTGTACCAGGGAAACTCCCAGTCGGGGAGATATTCCCCGATTAGGTTAATAAATTGCTGGTTATTTTTGGAAGTCAGCTACTTCACTTTTCGTTCCAGTGGAACAAAACCGTGCTTTTTGTTGGAGTGCAAAACTGATTATTACCCAGTTGACGAAGAGACATTTTGCTCTTCTTATCGGCTTTTTACAGCATACTAGCGCGTAGACGAAGGAGCGCTAATTCGGAATTTTCTTCTGTCATATAGCCATCAGTATAAATAAGCAAAATGACAGATCAAGCTGGGAAACCACCCGGTAGGGTTAGAAGATATGCTGATTATTTAGAAAGGCCAGCTGCCTTTATACTCGTAGAGTAAGGGCTTCTATAATAAAGTGCTGCTAGTACGATAGCAATACTTACTGTCTGTATAACCTACCCCAGATTCCCGGCTATAATCACCAAAAAATCATCCAGGGCCAGGTACATGCAGATACTCAACAAGTACATCTCGACCTTTGGCCTTACAATGGCGGCATATCAATTTGTGTGTATTCCGCTTAGCCTTTACAGACAAAGTTATATTCGCCGTGTGACCACATTTACGACAGGACACACGAATATCTACAGGGGCAATAATTGGGGGGTTTACCAATTTAGGCATTATTCAACTATCCTCTTCTCCACTACAAGTGGTTTGGAGTATTCTATATTCAAAGCTATAAATTTTCGCGCTTGCTCATACGCACCTGATATTTCATATACACAAGAGTCTGATTTTCACTCCCCGAAGAAACAAGATCAACCATTTGCCACCTGTGGTTGAAGGTAGGTCACATTCTCAACTAAAATGAACTTGTTCCCTTTTTTCTGGAGAACTCCTTGATCCAGGCATCTATTAATAAAAGGTGCTGTTTTGTGTTTTGTCCAGCCTGTAAATTCCATAATATCTTTGTAAGTGGGTCTGATATTCCCATTCATAATTTCATTGATAATAAGGCTATCATCCAGGTTATTATGTTTCTTAACATATCCTTTAGGTGCGCTAGTGCTTCGGGCAGTTGCCGGTGCATGATTGTCCTTATTGGACGATACCTTTTTCTTTTCAGGTAGTGGGTTCTTTACGGGTTGCTCCCGTGGTGTCCACTCAGGCTTTTCTTTCCGTTGCTTTATAACAGGCTTATGCTCAACCGCTTCCATGTCAGCTAATGTTTCACCATGATGCGCAATAACATAACGATCCTCTTCTTTTTTTCTCGAAAAAACTCCAATTGAAACCACGGGTAACATATCAAACATTATCGCCAGCCAAACACAGAATATAATGGTCGTTAATTCACTATCTCCTGTAACCTTGACCAGTCCATCAAGCGGTGAAGCGGCTCGTTTGTTTTCCTGTTCTTTATCAAGTTTACTCAAGAGCTGTTCATCTTTATCACGTGACTTGTTATTCAACTCCAGAAACTTTTTTGCCTGGCTTCGATAAGACTGACCCACACCTTGATCTGCAGCCGCTGAGGCAATCTTTTTATCCTCTGCGGATTGCTCAAGAATATTAAAGATCAACTCCTGCTTTCTAGTATTGATCACACCAGTATCTTTTTCATGTGAAAGGTAGCCGTATAAGGCAGAATATGTTGAAAGCATGGAAAGTCCAAGCGGAACAATGCACAGGCCGACTCTAAGCGCATTGTTAATAGGTAGATACGTTACCGCAAAACCATACCCAAATAACTGAATGGCACACCCGGCAATACCAGCACCTATAGCCTGGTATCCGTCACCCCCCATAAGGGAATGAAAAAACCAATAGGAACAGGCGAGACTCACCGCAATGGTGATAAGCGTCCCCAGACCCAGGGTTGATAGTTTGTATATTTCTTTCATATCTATATTCTCTGTGTTGCGTTAAAAAGGTATTAAGTGAAAAATTCGAGTATCACTTTTTATCACTGTCTCCATATAAAACAGCAATAAAAAATGATAGGGGCCAAAGGCCCCTGATCATTATTAGAAGTACATAGATACCAAAGGACCTTCTTCGATATCCTCGACGGTCTTTTTGATGTCTATATCAACAATGTTGTTCGGTAAAGCAGTATGAGTAGCTGCGCTTCTATATTGCGTAGAACCCAATTTTCTATACCGTTCAATATCGTCCTTAGTTATTTCAGGGACGTTCTCATTTAGCAAAGTCGGATAATCAATAGCGCCACGTTTTTCAAAACGTGTTATTGACACACCCGCATAATCTGCATGATAGAAATCACCCATCAATGATTTAAGTGAATCCAGGACGAATGCCTTTTTGGATTTAATCTTTTCGAGTTTATTTTCCAGATCCTTAATCTGCTGATCTGCCAAGCGGTATTCGGTAGCGTTGTATTTCCAGCTATCGATAACCGATTGTTCCGAAGGAAAAAATAAATCCCGTTTTTCGTCCAGCTCTGGTGGCTTGTTTTTTGAAATACATGTCCACAGTATTTCACAGGCGGTTATTAAATTTTTAACCATCTCCTCATCTCTAAGTATCTTAAAGATTCGGTAATCCTGATCATCTGCCGGATTCACAAAGCATAACCAACCATGGTCGGCTTCATCAGCAGCAAACATTTGATGCTGAACCTGGGGGGAGTAAAGCTGATACGCTTCAGAATGCTCTTCATTCGTCGCTATATCCTCCCATTGTGAGAAACAGGGGCATTTAAACTCCGTTGGAATACCATCCTCTGTAATGCCATCCAAAGAGGCCTTGATAAAAGGATACTTTTCACTTTCGATACAAACCGGAAGTAAAAATTCTTCGCCTAAATGCTTTTCAGCACAAAGCCGAACTTTATCCTCATTCTCAACACCTCGCGCCACATGCGGATTTTTGGATAAATCATCTGGTAGTGCCCGACCTGTTTTCTCTGCCCATAATCGCCAGGGCGTTTTGTATTTACTGATTCCCAATGCCGTTGAGGCATCAGAAGCCGTTATTCCACCTTCGCGCCACTTAAGCCATTCAGGACTTCTTTGTGCTAGATTGATAATCTTCACAAATCTCTCCTATATTGAGAGGCAAAAGCCCCCAGGTAAGGGGACTCCCTACCTGGGGTTAAAAGAAATTTTGTCCGTTTGAATCATTTTGCTGTGACAGCACCTTATCTGGATTAGATTTCTTGCGAGATGACGTTTGAGTTTTCACTTCAGGCTGGGTAGATTCAGCTACATTCCCCTGAGATGTGGACTCATCATCCGCCTGTTCCGAACCATTGCCGTTACTAGAAAGTTGCTCCTGTTCGGATAGCTTGTTTTGCGCATGGGTTCTTGCTCCTCCAACATATCGTTCATCGATAAGATCCTTTGCAGCCTGCCATTGGTTGGTTTTCACCGCTCGCTGACATAAACGTTCTACAAACTCATCAACAACTTTCTCATCGAAAGGTTCTTCAGTCTCAGGAGCCGGTAAATGAGCTTGCATCTCTGATTCTGTTTGTGGCCTGGTTGATTGAATACTTACGACGGATGCCTTAGAGACCTGTTGAGGTGCCTGCTCAACATCATTATTAATAATGCGCAGCGCCTCATCTTCATCGTAAATACCAACAAAACCAAATCCCACGCGATAACACTGGATTTCGGATTTGTGTCGTAACATCCGCTTGGGATGTGATTGCCAGGGACCATTTTTTACCTGGCCAGTAACATAATCCTGGTAGGGTGTTTTGTAACATTCATCCAGGTACTCTCGAACACGTGTTGGATGCTTTCTGTCCTTGCGGTACAAAATAGTTTCAATCCATGCGTGGCAATGTGCTCCAGCACCTTCCGGCCTGACCACATCTGTTGAATATTCAAATTCCACCCCATCAAAATGAGGATGTTCATTGGCAATTCGATTCCATCCATCTACACTGACTACGGGAACTATGCCACCAAATTTATCAGGGAAAGCATAAATCTCCTTGGTAAACGGGTTCAGGTTATACTGATCACTGACGATCAGCAGAGCATACATCTGCTCATTCGTTATAACATTGTCACCTGATTGTTTAAAAGCTGTGGCCTTTAATGTCGATAGTAAGGACTCAGAGTCAACCGAGAACTTTTCAGCTATCTTTGTGACGATTGGATTTGTCGTTGTGCTCATATCAGCACGTTGAATAGCATTTTTAGCCATTAGTATTTACTCCCAGGAGTGAATTTTGGAGGGAGCAAGGCCAAAGGGCTTTGCAAACCCTCCGGTTTAAAATATTCTTATGTTTAATAAAACATTAAGAGCGATTGGAATGACCAACCATGTATATCTAATTGATTCTGACGGTAACTTACGATTTACCCGTAAGGGTTTGGATGAGTTAACGTCTTACTTCGCAAATTCCGGTATTGATATAAAAACGATCAAGACTTTGGATGACTATTACAAAGCAAGAAAAGAAGCAGCTCCGATGTTCATGGATATGCTGGTCGAAAGATCGAACAGGTGGTCACATAACAGCGAGTTCGACTTATTGCGAACTGCGTTATTCGACCACCCGGACGATGAGGTTAAAAGAAAATTAAGAATCGTCGAATAATTACCCTGCTTGATTAACGAGTAAATTCTCCATATCCCCAAGTTGTCTGCGTATATCCATCTCCTCAATCAATTTCCCTTTAATCCAGTTATATTCTGCAATAACATCTGGATCGGTTAAGCGGAACTCAATTGATTCAAGCCTGATCAATTTTCTCTCAAGCTCTGGAATGCTGGCCGTATCCAGCCAGCGCAAATAGGATTTTCTTTCATTCATTAGATGCCTCCAAAAAAAAGGAGACACCTTCCCTAAAGGGGAGATATCCCCTTTAGGGTTGATGTAGCGAAGCCCTAGTAACCGGCAGGTCGAGATTGATCCTGCTGGGATTTAGGTTGCTGTTGATAGCCATTATTCTGGCCACCGTTATTCTGTCTACCCTGCTTTTGACTGTTTTGCTGAGCAAATTGGCCCTGGTTCTGATTGGCGTTAGCTGCACCAGACAGGCTCTCGTAGCTGTTTGCAATGACAACCAGTTTTGAGCGATTTGCACCACTCTGTTTGTCCTTCCAGACTTCCTCTTCCAGCTCACCGGTAATAATGACCTTAGAGCCTTTTGACAATTTACCAATCATACGTTCAGCAATGGGGCCAAAAGATTTGACTGAAACCCAGGATGTTTTCGTATTGAAACCACCCTGTCCGTCAGGACTGTGCTTGTTGACCGCAATACGGATATTGGCCACCATAGTGCCGCCACCAGTCGCACTGGACTCAACATCAGCACCTAAATTACCTGAAATTACGACTACATTTGTATTGGACATTTTATATCTCCTAAATTAAAGGGATACATCCCCACAACAGGGAGTACCCCCATTATGGGTTGATTTGTTATAGCGAAACCATGTTTCGGTTATAACTCTACATTACTGATTATTTGAATTGGTCAGTTACCAATATCCATCATGGATGAAATTCAGTTCACTTGCTTTTATCAAGACTCCCGGATGCATTGATAAAAACAAGCGTAGAATCTACGCTTGCCTGGTTTAAAAATATGAACCTGGTGAAACATCATCGATCTCATCGAGTCGATAGATCTTATCAACAAATTCAACAGTTTCGGCCAAAGAACGAACATCCTCAGTGCTCATGCTTAAGCGACTCAACTCGTTGGTTAATTCGCTCCAGTCATTAATATTAAGAGGAGCCCCTACTTCATCGCAAAAAGAAATGACAGCTCTTTGCTCTTTTGGTACTGATGCATCAAGTCGATTCATTCTTTGTTTTATGGTTACAAAGTAAAGAATCGGCAAGAATCCATGTTTCGACAATATTTCACCTGCACCTTCACCGGTATCTGGATTGATATGGTTATCCTCAAATCCGTGTACCAACTCCAACTGATAATCATTATTAGCTTTGAGTAAATAGTGATTGAAATGACCGGGCTTGTTGAACTCATTAGATAGCTCAATCAGATGTTCAAGTAATTCCAGTTTGTTTTGCCCCGGCTTGATATGCCAATTAAAGGAAGGTGAATCCATGATTATCCTCCTTTTGGCCTGGTACCTAACCACTGATCACCGAGTATGCCTGATGCAATTTGTCTAATTGCTTCAGCTTCCTCTGGTGCCGCCCGGTTCGTTAACGACAGATCCATGGCATATTGCAATGGCGTTGGATGCTGACGAAAGTCCATCGCTAAAATAGCCCAGCGAACAAGTGTTCTGGTAGACATGGTTACTGCCAATTGGCCGTCCATACCTGTACCCGATTCACCCAAAAATTGTTTACGAATTGCATTGGCAACTTCCACCAGTTTCGTGCGTAATTTTTTGGGCATTTTTTTCACTGATTTTGACAATATTTCTTCCTCAGCTTCAGGGCCTATATAACCCACATTTGAGATCAGAAACCTATCCATGAACGCAATATTTTGCGCCATAACACCCCGATATAACCCAGAGTTATCTCCTGCCCCATTAGAATTACCTGTTGCGATAATTCTGAACATTGGGTGTGGATGAATCACCTCACCTGCATTTTCCGGTATAACAAGTGGACTGCCTTCAATGATGTCATTCAAACCGCTAATTTCCGCTGGATCGATAAGATCAATTTCATTGATAAGTAAAACATGTCCATACTTCATGGCTATGGGTAGCATGCCATAGACATATTCCATGTGAGGCGGATCACCAGGGTTTCTACTGACTAGCTTGAACTGTCCGACCAGCTGCTGGAACTCGAAACGACCATTGGCTGTAATTTCCTGGCAAGGCCAGTTCAAACGTGCCAAAGTTTCTGTGACTCCGGATGTTTTTCCTGACCCGGTAGGACCAGAGAGGAAAAATGCATCGCCATTAGGAGCCCTGAGATAGTTTAAGATCTCTCTCAGTAATTCCCTTCTGAAAACATAACCATCAGTTTTTTCAGATACGTTTTCATGGTTTTCGACCTCAAATCCAACAGCGGTTACAGAATCTGGGATATCGTTCAACCCGAATGTTGAACCGACGGGATAGTTTATAAGTTTCATAGGTATCTCCATTAATAAAAGTTAC
>JABHSO010000189.1 GCA_018669845.1 Gammaproteobacteria bacterium
GACCTGAGTTAGTTCCCTGAAGAGATAGGCTCTTCAGGAAACCAGCAAGCTAATTACTTAGCTGCTTCAACCGCAGGAGCAGCTGCTACTGGAGCAACAGGAACCTGTGGAGCGTAACCGTATTGTGGAGCATAACCGTAACCGTTGCTTCCACCAGAGTAGTTGCTGTAACCATTTCCGTAACCGTTACCGTTGTAGCTTCCATTACCGTTTCCGTAGCTGCTACCACTCCAGTCAGAGTTAGCATCCATATCTGTATCCATATCGCCTTTAGCACGACCTTTGAAACTCATTGAGAAAGAAGCTTCGCCTTCTCCGTTTCCACGACCTTTACCACGTCCAGCGCCTTGACCACGTCCTTCACCACGGTAATCGCCTTGAGCAGTTCCGTTTGAAGTACCGTTTCCGTAGTAGTTTCCGTAACCGTTTCCGTTACTGTTATTATCGCTACCCCAGAAAGCTTGAGCAGAAGTTGTAGCAAGTAAAATTGCAGCAGCAGTGATGATTTTTTTCATGATGTAAATCTCCAAAAAGTTAAAAATTAAATAAGTTAAATTCGATGAAGTGAACTATATTAGTAAATACTTATATAGTCAAGCTTTATTTGCTTAATCAAATAAATTTATAAGCCTTCTTATTGTATGGTTAATTATTCAGTCCTGATCAACATCTATGCTTGCAGTTTTATTCTTCTCGTTTTATTCTCTATGACCCATGAGAATAAAACGAGAATTATTAAAATGTTAACCACTCAGGAACAAAACACCCTTCAGTTTATTCGTAACTATATAGCGCAGTTTGGATATGCCCCTAAATTTAAGGAAATAGGTTCAGCTATCGGGGTTAACTCTCAGGGAACGATTCATCGATATGTTCAGTCACTGGAAGATAAGGGCTACATCAATAGAGCCAAAGGAAATTCAAGAGGCATGTCGCTGATTGATTTACCTTTGGTAAGTCCACCGGTCATACCTTTAGTGGGTAAAATTGCGGCAGGTTTACCAATAGAAGCTATAGAAGATCAACAGGAACTGAATTTATCCGATATGTTTATGGGGCCAGACTTGTTTGCTTTGCGGGTTTCTGGTGACTCTATGGTGGATGCTGGAATCCTGGACAATGATTATGTCATTATTAAAAAGCAGCCAATTGCTCACGATGGAGATATTGTTGTGGCCATGATTGATAAAGTAGAGGCCACTTTAAAACGTTTTAGACGTCGAAGTATTTCTGAAGTTGCTTTAATCCCGGAAAACTCTGAAATGGAAACCATGGTGTTTTCGGCAGACCGAGTTACCATTCACGGGATTCTTGTTGGTCAGATGAGAAACTATCGTTAGCCGGCTTAACAGGGTTAGGTTAAGTCCAGCAGCTCGGCAGTAAATTGAAGTAGCTTTTCTGTATCAACGGGTTTGCTCAGGATATGAGTTCCTGTTATGTGCTCGCTTTGCTGGCTTATGTTTTCACTGTAACCCGTACAGATAATCACCGGAATATCTGGTCGAATTTCTCTTATGCTTGTGATGAGTTCCAGTCCGGTAAGATCTGGCATGGTCTGATCGGTAATGAGTAATGAAAATTTTTCAGGCTTTTTTCTGAAAAGCATTAGAGCATCTTTACTACTTGTTTTAACACTTACAAGGTATCCGTGATGTTGAAGTTGATCTCCAATATAATTTGCCAGGTAGGGTTCGTCATCCACAATTAATACTTTTTTCCCCTCTCCTTTAATTGTTTCTGCCTTTGGATCTGAGTCTACAGTTGGAGCAGGCGGTTGCATGACAGGAGGAAATAGTAAATGTATTGCAGTGCCTTTACTCAGTTCGGTTTCTACCAGAATATGCCCGCCATGACTACTGACAATGCCGTGTAATACGGCCATTCCCATACCGGTTCCTTTACCAACATCCTTAGTTGTATAAAAGGGTTCGAATAAACGTTGCTGAGTTTCAGTTGTCATGCCGCTGCCTGTATCAATAACTGATAATTGCAGCCAGTCACCTGCCACCTGTTGATGGCAAGCTGAACACTCGGTATTTAGTTGTCGGTGCATACCCAGATTAATCATTAATGTACCACTACCATCCATGGCATCTTTTGCATTAATACATAAGTTCATTAAAAGCTGTTGTAGCTTGGTTGGGTCCATAATTATGTTGGGCAATGCCTCTTCATAATCAAATTTAACAGTGATGCTGCTGGGCAAAATGGAGTGCAACATTTTTACGTTTTCTTTTAGCAGTGGAACCACTTGTATGGGTAGGGCATCACCATTACTGCTTCGACTGAAACTCAGCATCTGTTTTATTAGATCTCTTGCTCTTTCTGAAGCTGTGGTCGATATATTTAGGTATTCAACGACTTTATCGGGTAACTCATTTTTATAACGTTCCAGGGTCATGCTGGTGTAACCCATGATGATCCCCAGTATGTTATTGAAATCGTGGGCAATACCCCCTGTGAGTTGGCCTAGAGCTTCCATTTTATGTGCCTGTTGCAATTCACGCTGTAGACGTTCCTTTTCTTTTTCAGCAAATTTTTTTTCAGTTATATCGTCGGTATGAACCATCACCAGGTTAGGAGGTACAAATGCATATTTGACGGCAAAGTATTTTTCTTCACCTGTGGTGATTAATGTATAGGGCAGCTCTCTGCTTATAGTGGCCTTCTCTGATAAACAGTGCTTTAACTCCTGTTGAATGTCAGGTGCATCTTTATACATTTCAGCTGCACTCTGACCCAATAAATTAACTATTTTTCCATGAGTTATTTTTTCGGCTGCATCGTTATAATTAACCAGAACCATATCCTTATCCTGTTTTTTCCAGATATAGGTAGGCATTGGGATTGCCTTGTATTGTGCTTTTAATGTTTTTTCACTTGAGCGTAATTTTTGTTCACTTTTTCTTAAGGCTTTTTCTGCACGTTTTTGTTCGGTGATGTCATTGAATATTGCAACAATTTCTCCACCGGGTAGTTTGAATATGTAATTTTCTACCCATAGGGTGATACGTTTATCCTCATATTTTTCTGTAGGAAAGTTTACGGGTTCTCCTGTTTTCCAGACTTGTTGAAAAATTTCCAGTAAACCCAGTTTTTTAATTCCTGGAAAAACTTCGGTAACGCGGTGTCCGATAACTTTGTCATAGGGGACTTCACCTATTTTCTGGCCGGCCCGATTGTATTCACGAAAAATGAAATCCTGTCCATTGTCAACAGCTTCGTAAACTGCCACTCCATCACTCATGTTATGTACAAGCTGATGATAACGTTGTTCACTTTTTTTAATACGACCATTTAACCGCCAAAATATTAAAGCTAATACCATAAAAAATGCAGCCAGAAGTATGGATGCAGTGATTACTTTATACAGGTATTCAAGATCCTGTTGTTTGGTATGCGGTGAGTAAAGAAAACCTTCAAGTTGATTATGGTTGGCAGTAGCCAGACCAAGGTCGCCAAAACGATCTGCAATAACATGCCACCGTCCGGGATTCATATGACCCATTGTTATCAGATCTGGCATGATCAATTTACGCATTGCTTTGGCTTCAAATTGTAAATGGGAAAGTGACTTATTGGGGCTATAGGATTTAATAATCAGGTTAATTATTTCTTCGGGGTTTTCCATGGCATAGATCCAGCCCTTTAAACTGGCCTTTCTAAATGCAGCCACACGATCTGGATGATTTTTTATTTCAGACTCTGATGTAAATAAAACATCGTCGTAGAAGTCGATACCATAATTACGTGGGAGGATTGAATGATAGGCAATACCATGATTTTGTAAGGTAAAGGGTTCATTGGTGGTGTATGCATTAAAAGCATCAGTATTTCCATCGATCAAATCCTGAATATCAAAGCTTGAGTGTAGCAATTGGATTTTGTCGGTAGGGATGCCTTCTACCTGCAGCATGGCCAGTAAATCAATGCTCTGAGTCCCTGGTAAATACATGGCTCTCTTACCAACCAGGTCATGCGGTGTTCGAATATTTGAATCTTCTCGGACTAACCATGTCAGTGGAGAGCGTTGGAATATTGCCGCTAGTGCAACAACAGGTTTACCATCAAGTCGATGTTTTACCAGGCTGGTATCGGTTACTCCATATTCAACCAACCCGGTCAGGACTTTATTTATGGGAGATTCCTGGTTTGGACCGTGAGGTAGAATTTTTACATCCAGTCCAATTTCTTCATAAAAACCTTTTTCCAGAGCAGCGTAGTAACCTGCAAACTGAAATTGATGTTGCCACTTTAGTTGAAGGCTTATGGTTTCTATACGATCATCGGCTGTTGCGTTGAGGGATACCAGACAGACAATTAACAGCAAATGCCTGGTAATACGGGAAAGCATTAGATTCGGAATGTGGGCAAAAGGCAAAACATCATTAAATTTCATGGAGAAAATCTCTAATATTATTAACTACCTGTTATTTTAATTTTACACTCAAAAATATTAAAATGTTTATAATTTTTTTCTAATGAAGACAGTGAACTCAATGGTGGCGTGAGTACTTCAACAAGCAATGAAAAATATAATCAGGCTGTTAATTCAATTTTACTAATACCCAGTTTGAAATTTCCAGTTTTTATCAAATTTTAAGATTGTTGTGTATTTTTCTTAAAGTGAATTTATATTCGTTCTGATTTTTAAGCACATGGTAAACTTATAAAGTTTTCTAACGATTTTTCTAGTAGTTAAATGAATCAACTCCTCTGCTCTATTTTATTATTTCTTTCAAGTACTGCCTGTTTAGCCTATGAAAGCCTGGAGATAGATCTGGACTCAGGCATAACCATGAATGTAACCGAGTTTCAGGGGGAGGGTAAAACACTGCTGCTGTGGTTACCTTCTGAACGTGGTTTTGGCCAGGGTTATATATCAGTAGCGTTGAATTTAGCCGCACTGGATTATGATCTCTGGGCAGTTCAGTTGCATGATAGTTATGTCATACCCACCAGTCGAAATAGTTTGAATGAAGTAGAGTTGGAAGATCTGGTCGAGTTAATCGACAAGGCTAAACAGCAAGGATTCGAAGAAATATTTGTGATCAGTTCCAGTCGTGGCGTTTTACTCAGTTTAAAAACCACATACCTTTATCAAAAGCTGAATAAAGAGTCCGATATTTTAAAGGGGTTGTTGATTTTTTCCCCCTACCTGATAAAAGGCAGAACCGAAATGGGGCAGGATGCAGAATATGAGGAAATAGCATCATTTAGTAATTTACCTGTTTATATGTTGCAACCTCAATACGGTACTAAATTTGCTCGTAGTGTCGAAATCTCCAATCAGTTACAAAATGGGGGTAGTCCTGTTTACATGCATGTTTTGCGAGAGACTCAGGCTGGTTTTTATATGCGTCCTGATGAAGATCTGACTGAACGGGATATTGCTAGCCGTGAACAATTGCCACAAATTCTTGATGAAGCTGTTAATTTATTAAGGTTTTCTGATGCTGCAAAATTAAATACTCACTTTGCAGCTGACGATGCAAATAGCGATGTTAAAAGCCGTTCTTCCAGAATGCCAAGGCTGCATCCCTTTAAAGGTGACAAAACTGCTCCCTCTCTTGCGTTAAACAATTTACAAAACCAGATGTCAACGTTAAAAGACTTAGAAGGAAGTGTGGTTTTGGTCAATTTCTGGGCGACCTGGTGTGGCCCATGTGTTGAAGAAATACCATCGTTATCTCGCCTGGTTGAACATATGGAAGGCAAGCCTTTCAAAGTGGTCGCTGTGAATATTGGAGAGTCAGCTGAAGACATCAGTGAATTTTTAAAATCCATACCTGTAAATTTTGATATTTACCTGGATTCTGATGGTGTCGCTGTACGTGACTGGAAGGTATATGCCTACCCCTCAAATTTTCTTCTGGATAAGAATGGCCAGATTCAATATGCCTACCGAGGTGCTCTAAAATGGGATGCGCCTTCAATCATTGACACAATCGATTCATTATTAGAATAAAGATAATTTAAGTTTATTCAGTAATGAACTAAAGACAATTCAGCTTGACAATGAATGCAAAGGGAATATATTCCCAAAAGTGTGAACTGTGTAAACATTTTCATTATTGAAATTGACTAAAATGAATTTATTTATGAGAACTTATCGGGTGCGGAATGAGCTTAGTCTCTGAAGTTATACAAACAACTATAATTCGAATTTTAAAACCTTTAACCAAAGTTTTGCTGCGCAATGGGATAGCCTACGCTCAGTTTGCTGATATTGCACGTAAAGTATATGTCGATACAGGCTTTGAAGAAGCACGACGCCAGGGGCAAAAGCAAACTGTCTCAAATGTATCTATTCTGACCGGTATTAACCGTAAGGAAGTTAAACGGCTGAAAGAATCGCTGTTAATTAATACCGATAACTCTTTACGAAAATTTAATCGAATAGTTCGTGTTATTGCCGGCTGGCAGCATGATGAAGAGTTTCTGGATTCAGACCATGAACCTAGAGATTTGTTACTGGAAGGTAAAAAGGGTTCATTTGGAAGTCTGGTGAAACGTTACAGTGGCGATATGCCGGTTGTCGCCATGTTGAATGCACTTATCGACAGTGGAAATATTAAAGTGATTGATAATGGTAATATTCAGTTGATCAATTTGAATTATTTACCCACAAGTGACTCTGATAAAAAGTTGAATATACTTGGTATTGATACGGCTGAATTAATTCAAACTATTGACCACAACATTAATGTTAAACAACCTGAAGATGCATGGTTTCAACGTAAAGCATCTAACACGCAGGTCAAAATTGATGCATTACCAAAGATTAAACAACGTATTAATAAAAAGGCCCAGCAATTGCTGGAAGATATCGATGCAGCTTTTTCTGAAAATGAGTCTGATAATGAACATGATAGCTGTCCAGTGAGTATAGGAATCTACTTTACTCAGAAAAAAGCAAACTCTGAAGAGGAGTAATCCTGATGAATTTATTTTTAAGCAAGATCAGGCAAGTTTTATTAATTTCGGTTTTAAGTCTTTCAGTATTATCTTGTGGAGTTGAAAGTATTATTGCTGCGGGCATCAGTGGTACTGGCATAGTCGTGGGTGCAATTACCGGGTTTGGAAGCATCATAGTTAATGGCGTTAAGTATGATATAGATGAGGCCAGTTTCGATGTGGATGGCACTTCATTTAACGGACAGGAAGGACAGAGTAACCTTGAGATAGGCATGGTGGTTCAGTTAAATGCTACCACATATGATGATGGCACGGGTGTGGCGACTTCAGTTGTTTATGATGATGCTGTTGAAGGTCCTATTACAGATATTCCAACATTATCAGACGATGATAATAATCTGAAAAATTTTAGTGTGCTTGGGCTGAACGTCACCATAAATGCTTTAACTACCCGCTTTAAAAATGAGGATAATACTGTCTTTGGTTTTGAAAATATTACACAGGGTGATGTGGTAGAAGTGAGCGGATATGTTGATCTTATTACTAGCAGTATCGTTGCCACCCATGTGGAAAAAAAGGGTACGCTATCAGATGGTACTAATGAAGTTGAATTACATGGTGTGATTGAAGACCTGGAAGAAACTTTTTTCATCATGAATGGTTTTACTATTGATATCACTCAGATAGGGCCTAACGATCTGGAAGACATTGATGTTTTGATCGATGGCCTATTTGTAGAGGTTGAAGGTGAATATCAATCGGATGGAACTATTATCGCCACTGAGATTGAGGGTGAAGATGATGAGCGTGATGAGATTGAAAATTCAGATGGGCACTTGAGTCTGGAAGGGGTTATTACCTCATTTACCTCAACCACATATTTTTCTATCAATGGAATACCCGTTTTCCTTGATTCGGGTGTGGCTTCATCCGAAGTTCTGGAACAGCTTAAAGTAGGTGTTCAGGTTGAAGTAGAAGGCATTATGGAAAACGGCGTTTTACAGGTCGATGAAATAGAACTGGAAGGTGAAGAAGAGCCAGATGATGATTAATACTTAAGCTGCTGAAGCGGCCGTGAGTGTGACATTACTCTCTTCGAAGCGGTAACTGTCCAGTTTCCATAAAGCTTCACTAGCAGTGAGAACCAGACAGGAAGCACCGCCTCGAGTACGGGTTGCTCCGGCAGCACCTGGGTTAACCACCCAGGGTCTTCTGAAATCATCGATGACTTTGCGGTGAGTATGCCCATACACGACCAGTCGAGCTTCAGGATGAGCACTGCGTAAGTCTTCATGTTCCGGGCAATGCATATCATGCACATGCCCGTGTTCTATCTTTACCAGGCCGCCTGGTAGCTTCAAACTGGCTATGCGAGGAATATTGTTAACAATATTAGCCTGGTCTGCAGGCCAGCCGCGTTCATGATCATTGTTGCCTGTCACTGCCACAACCTGACCTGTTTTAGGTTTAAGGGCATTTAAAGTTTCTGCATTACAAATATCGCCGGCATGAATGGCGATATCGCATTGCTGAACCAACAGGTCTATTTCAGGATGCAAAAAAGCATGCGTATCTGAAATGATGGCAACGGTAACTGCTTTGCTCATACTGATGTTTAGTTATCAGAACACTTATCAGCATCGCCCAATACTGCAGCAGCAAGTTCCTCTTCTTTCTGTTTATCAAATTCCATGACTTCAATTTCTCTACGCATTTTAAGAATTTCATCACGCTCTTCCATGCGTTTTTCCCATGCGCCTTCAACTTCTGGAATGCTTAGCTCACCGTAGAGTACCTGGCGCATTAATTTAAAACCAAACTGCATGAGGGCAATGTCATCATTGCCTACCGCTTCATAGAAGGCTTCCCCAAGTTGATAGGTTTTACGGAAACTATCGCTGATGACAAAACGACGAAAACGATCCATATCGTAACTGGCCATAAAGAATAGTTGCAGGCTCATTTCTGAAGGTTTGCCAATAGCAGGACCGGTTGAACGTTTCTTTAGAACGATGACATACCATTCGCGGTTATAGTCGTCATATTCGATGACTCCCTGTTTTTCACGATACTCCTGTACGGTTTGAGTCTGGTCTTCGTCATGGCCTTTACAATGATCTTCTTTGATTAACAGGAAAGAACGCTCATCGACATTTTTATCAATAGCACGCATTGACATTAAACCGGAAGGGTAATAACGACAGGCAGTGGGTCTATTTTCATAAACAGAACAGCCTTCATCGGTCATGAACAGACAGGCACCTGAATCTGTTGTGCGTAACTTGATACCGGGCATACCACCCTGATCAAGTTCAAAAGGTACACTATGTTTTGCCAGTACATCTGTTGTGGTAGTGCCCAGATGTTGCTTTAGGCGAATAATATCGTACGGTGTCAGTGTGACATTGGCCTGTGCGCAGCAGGCGTTCCAGCAAGAAACGCCTTTGTGACAACGAAATTTAAGCGTGTCATTAGCTTCAAGTCGAAGAGGTTCAACCGGGCTATCAAAGGGTAAATCAAACTTTTCTGTATCGTCGCTCATGCCGTGCTCATAAAATCAAAAATAAGCGAATAATTATATACTAATTATTCTCATTCAGCTATTGAGTAAATTTCTAAAGCTATGTATTGATTTTATGGTTGATTTATAGCGTGAAAATATTTCAATTAATCTGAAATAATCTGCTTTACCATTTGTTCTCCTGTATTTAAACTCTTAAAAATAGCAGGCTTAAATACACTGGGAATAATTGTGAGTATTACTGAAATTGAAATGTATTTAGATATTAAAAGTGCAAAAATTCTGGTTGTCGACGATGAATTACACAATTTAGCTTTAATTAATGAAACGCTAAGTCTCAATGGTTATAAACATGTGACTACTACTCAGGAACCTGAAAAAGTGGTACAACTTTTTGAATCAGATAATTTTGATTTGATTGTTCTGGATATTAATATGCCGGCTCTGGATGGGTTCGCTGTGATGGAAAAACTTAAACAAAATGAAAATATAGAAATACCGCCCATTTTGATTTTAACGGCTCAACATATGCAGGATACCATGCTTAGAGCTCTGGAAAGTGGTGCACGTGATTATGTAACCAAACCGTTTAATGTGAATGAATTTCTGCTACGGGTTCAGAACTTGCTTGAAGTTCAAATGGCGCATAAATACATGCTAAACCAGAATGAAATTCTGGAACAAAGGGTAAGAGAAAGGACGCAAGCAATTCATGATACCAGGTTGAAAGTTGTCCGACAGTTAGGCCGTGCTGCTGAATATCGAGATAACGAAACGGGTTTACACATTGTCCGTATGAGTAAAATTGCAGTGCTTCTTGCTAAAGCAGTGGGTGTAGATGACTCTCAATGTGAACTAATGTTACATGCTGTACCCATGCATGATATTGGAAAAATAGGTATACCGGACCATATCTTGTTAAAACCGGGTAAACTTGATTTAGATGAATTTGAAATCATGAAAACACATGTTCAGATAGGGGCTGATATTCTGTCAGGTGATAGTTCTGATTTGATGATGATGGCGCATAAAATAGCTTTAACGCATCATGAAAAATGGAATGGGCAAGGCTACCCAAATTCACTGAAAGGAGAGGAAATTCCCCTTATTGGACGCATAGCTGCATTGGCTGATGTTTTTGATGCACTAACTTCTGAGCGAGCCTATAAAAAAAGCTGGCCAATTGATGATGCTGTAACATATATAAAAGATCAACGTGGACTCAATTTTGATCCGGTTCTGGTTGATCTCTTTATTCAAAATATAGAAGAAATCAAAAAAATTAAAAGAGAATTCGAAGAGCCTGTCATTTAATGTAAAGCATAGCGGTATTTGATGCCCATATGTTTAGATATAATCGATAGTAATTCATTATTGTTAATAGGTTTGGTCAGGAAATCATCAAAACCATCTTTTAAAGCATTCTGTTTTACTTCTTCGAATGCACTGGCAGTGAGCGCTATTATGGGAATGTTACGACCTTGTTCATAAGTTCTTATAATTTTTAAAGCTTCATTTCCATCCATGGTTGGTAAATGAATATCCATTAAAATGCAGTCAGGTTTATATTTTTTGAATTGATAAACTGCATTTTGACCATCATCTGCAGATATAATTCTAAAACCAATTGGTTTCAATAATTCTTCCAGTAGTTTTCTGTTATGCAGGCTATCATCAACTATTAAAATTGTTTTTGTATCTACTGTATCAAATAAACCTGTAATCGGAACTTTATGATTTCCAGATAAAATATTTTTTTCTGCAATAGCTCTGAAGGGCAATGTGAATCTGATAGTAGTTCCTTTATCAACAATACTGTTTACTGATATTTCACCCCCCATTATGTTGATAAATTTCTTACTAATTGTTAAGCCTAACCCAGTGCCCTCCTGGATAAGTTTCCCGGAAGTGGTTTGGTTGAATGGGGTAAATAATTTGGGTAAGTCTTCTGCATTAATTCCAATGCCTGTATCACTTACTTCAAATTTTAAAGAACTTTTTGATAATTTAATTGACAGTGAAACAGTTCCTTTTACAGTGAATTTAATTGCATTACTGAGTAAATTTATCAATATTTGTTTTAACTTGATTTCATCAGCGTGAATGATTGCAGGTATGTCAGGGTCTATATTGATTATAAATTCAAGATCCTTAGATTGAGCTTTAGGGTGTAGCATTTCAACTAATGTTCTGAATAGATAGTTTATATCAAAATCTGATTCATTGAGAGAAACCCGGTCAGCTTCTATTTTTGACAGATCAAGAATATTATTAATTAAGACTAGTAAAAACTCACTGCTTTCCTGAATTATTCTGATGTATTCTTTTTGTTTTTCGGCAGGTAAACTGTACATGGTTAAGAGTTGTGTGAAACCTAGTATGGAGTTCATAGGAGTGCGTAACTCATGTGACATGTTGGCCAGGAAAACTGACTTGGCCTTGTTAGCTGTTTCGGCTGCTTCTTTAGCTTTTGCAAGCTCATTATTTTTTATACGTTGCAGTTCAGCTTCCTGTTTTAAAACTTCAGCTTCGTGAGTGACTTGCAATGTTTTAAGTCTTTCATCAGCTTGCTCGCTATGAAAATCTTCTTTAATGCGTTGAAATAACTTGTAGTGTTTTAGCGCCTTTTTGTAATCACCTTTACTTTCATTGAGCTGTGCTAAACGTTCATGACATCTATGTTGGGCCTCATAATTATTAATTTCTTCTGCGATACTGATCGTTTTCTGAAGAGTCGCATATTCCTTTTTGCTATCACTTTGATACTGATACAAATAACTGAGTTGAATGAGAGACTGTACTTTATCGTATGTGAAGTTTAATTTGTCAGCTAGTTTAAATGCTTCACTAAAACATTCATGAGCTTGCTCATATTTGTGTGTATTAAGGTAGATTTTTCCTTTTACAATATATGAGAAAGCGCTGTATTCGCACTCATTATTCTCCTTAATAATGTCAAAGGCCTGATTTGATGACTCAGATGCTTTATTGTAATCATGTAGTTCAATATAAACATTTGCAATATTAAGGTGTGATGCGACGATACCTGGGTAGACATTTAGTTGTTTAAATAGATTTAGGCTTTTGTCATAGCAGGATTGTGCCTCTTTGTAGTTACCGCTTCGAAAGTACACAACTCCCATATTGATGTAAGCATTGGCTTCTGACTTTATATTATTTATAGGGTGAGCTACTTTGATAGCTTCCAGATAACAGTTCAAACATTCAGGCAGATTTCCCATGCGTGAATGATTGACACCCAAATGAATATATATATTGGATAGTTCATCCTGTAGGTGAAGTTTATTAAAAAGCACGGTGGATTCGTATAATAAAGAGCTGGTTTTAGCATATTCATTATATTTTTCGTAATAAAGAGCAAGCCCTTTTAGAGAAAAGGCTAAACCTTTGTCGTAATGATGTTTTTGATATTGGCTAGTAGTGGAGAGTTTTTTTGCAAGCTTGAAATATCGCCTGGCTTTTGCCTGATCCAGACTGATGATTTTGAAGGCTAAATCATTCAGAAGATCAATTTTTTGAGTACCACTTGAATTTTTAAGCTGCTTTTCAAGTTCTAAAATTTTACTATTCACCGTCTCATACCGTGAGAATTTAATTAATAGTGACTTTAGAAGAATGTTTAGCTTCTGTAAATACTTAATTTAATGATAAAGAAGCCAGCCATCACATAGTTAATGGCTGGCTTAAATTATGTGGGTTTAAAAGTTAATTTGATTTATACAGGGTAGGGCTTTCAAGAGTAGAAAGCTATGCATTACCAAATAACAGTCCCCACCAGCTGTCTAAACCAAAAACTCCGGAACCACTACCGTCCTGACCGTCACTTCCCCCTGCAACCAGTATAGCTTTTTCACCGGTATCTCTAAGATCTGTCAATATTAGGCTGTCACTAAAAGCTAAGTTCTTATCAAAACCTGTTTCAAGCTGAATCTGACTCGCATTTAAGGTGGTTACTGAAAGAGTGGATAAAGAAAGTGCTAAAGCTAAAGTTGTAATTTTCATGAGATTATCTCCAATATATTTAATTTTAATTCAACCAGGTAAATCGGAAACCAATTAAGAACTACAACCAATTCGCTATTAAGAGTATTTAACTTAAAGTATTTTGTCAAATAAGCATCATAAGTAACTAATATATTGTAAGTTAATATTTATCAGTGAAACTTAAAAGGGGTCAATATTAAATTCTAAGACAAAAAAAAGCCCGAACATCTTTCGATGTCCGGGCTTTTGAACTCTATAGCTCAACCTTCTCGGCCATCCATGGCCTTCAGGTCATAAGTACATCCTGTACAAAAAGTAATTGCTTACTTGAACAGCTTAGACTTGTCGACTAGATCAACGTGTGCACGCTTGAAGCATGTCCACTTACCAGTTTCTTTGTCATAAATAGAGTTAACGAAGCAATGCCAGTTTTCTTCGTCGACAAAGTTCTTGTCTGCACGATAGTAGAAACCAGGGTAACGAGATTCCTGACGGAATTCGATGTGCTTCATGTGAGCTTCAGCAGTTAAGATTCTGTGATAATTTTCCCATGCACGAAGTAATTCGTGAAGGTCTTTAGCACGCATCTTCATAGCGTCTTCTTTCAGCATGTCCAGCTTCTCACCAGCAACTTTCAGCATTTCTGCGTTAGTTGTGTAGTAAGTTGCAACACCCGCTACATACTCGTCCATGATCTTCTGTAAACGGAACTGAAGCATCTTAGGAGTGATGTAGTTAGGATTAACGTCGATTGCAGTTGTGTAATCTTTGAACTCAAGGAAAGTTTTAACTGGCTGGTAGATAGCATCAACCAGTGTATCAACGTCTGTATCCAGTTCAGGAGTGAAATCAGCGTTATCCAGGCAGTACTTAACCATAGACTTAGCACACATACGTCCTTCAGCATGAGAACCTGAAGAGAATTTGTGTCCAGAAGCACCAACACCGTCACCAGCTGTGAACAGACCACTAACCGTAGTCATACCACGGTAGCCCCAGTTCCAACCAGAAGGAAGGTGAGAAGGTACGCCTTCTTCAGTTTCTGTAGTTGGCGCGCCAACATCAGTAGGACCTGAAGTCCAGATACCACAACAACCAGAGTGAGAACCTAACAGGTAAGGTTCAGTAGGCATCAATTCTGAGTTCTTCTTCTCAGGCTCGATGTTCTCACCAACCCATACGCCACATTGGCCAACACACATATCAAGGAAATCTTCCCATGCTTCAGCTTCAAGATGCTTTACTTCACGTGGAGACAAAGTTTCGCGCAAATTGGCAAGAGCTGTAACAGTATCCATATAGATAGGACCGTTACCGTCTTTCATTTCTTTCAGCATTAAGTGGTTACGTAAGCAAGAAGCAGGAACAGCAGCCTGACCATAAGGAGGATAGTCATTCAGCATGTCTTTGTTCTTGTCCATGTAAACTTCGCCGAAAGCGTTAGTTGCTTTAGCTTTGAACAGTAAGAACCATGCGCCAACAGGACCGTAACCGTCTTTAAAACGAGTAGGTACGAAGCGATTTTCCATCAGTGTTAACTCAGCGCCTGCTTCAGCAGCCATTGAGTATGTAGAACCTGCGTTCCATACTGGATACCATGCACGACCTGTTCCCTCACCAACTGAACGAGGACGGAAGATGTTTACACAACCACCAGCCGCTAACAGAATAGCTTTAGCAGTGTATACAACGATTTTGTTTTCACGAGTTGAGAAACCTACCGCACCAGCGATACGTGAAGGATCGTTCTTGTCGTTAATCAGTTTAACGATGAAGATACGCTCTTCGATGTTCTCGATACCCAGTGATTTCTTTGCAGCTTCTGCAACGATCCACTTGTAAGACTCACCGTTGATCATGATCTGCCATTTACCAGAACGTACAGGCTTTCCGCCGTCTGCTAATGGAGCCATACCTTTAGAACCGTCGAAACGCTCTCCGTTCTCGTCAGTTTTCCAAATAGGCAGTCCCCATTCTTCAAACAGATGCACAGATTCGTCAACATGACGACCTAAGTCGTATGCCAGATCGTCACGTGTAATACCCATAAGGTCGTTAGAAACCATACGTGCATAATCAGCTGGATCTTGCTCATCACCAATGTAAGTGTTGATTGCAGACAGACCCTGTGCAACAGCACCAGAACGATCCATAGCTGCTTTATCAACTAGTT
This sequence comes from Gammaproteobacteria bacterium, assembly GCA_018669845.1. Taxonomy (GTDB): domain Bacteria; phylum Pseudomonadota; class Gammaproteobacteria; genus JACNJF01. The sequence continues at coordinate 15,618 of JABHSO010000189.1, forward strand.
TAATTTTAAGGTCGGTACCTTTTGCCCACTGCATAATTTCAAATGCAGCACCACAGTTGGCCATTCCGCCACCAATCATCAGAATGTCGACTGTTTCTTCGACAACTACTGGATTTCCAAATTCACCTGCCATAATTATATTCCTCAGGTTATAGGTTAATTAATTCATCAGGATTACCTTCACGGTAACCATTATGTGTGCAGAAGAAACGATTCTCTTCAATCTTCGACATATCTGCTTCTGGCTTGCCAGCATATGGTTCGATAGAACCTTCAGCAGTAGTACGGATTGGGAATTTGAAACGCTTCATAGTTCCGTTACGGAACTTGATAGTCCACATAATTGAATCGGTACCACGTAATGGCTGAACAGATCCGCCAAGAGGTACAACGTCAGCATAGTGACGACATTCGATAGCATTCTGAGGACAGATCTTAACGCAGGAATAACATTCCCAGCACTGCTCAGGCTCCTGGTTATAAGCTTTCATGGCATGACCGGTATCAGAACCGTCCATATCAAGCTTCATTAAATCGTGAGGGCAGATGTACATGCAAGCAGTCTTATCTTGACCCTTACAACCATCGCACTTTTCGGTACGTACAAATGTAGGCATTAATTATCTCCTAATAGTTTTTATTACTGCAGTAATAAATATCGATACTTGAAACAGGATTATTTCAACTTTCAATAACTGTTGTGTAACGCTGAATTAAGCGTAAAACTCAGCTCTAGCATTACTAAACGCGAGGTAGAATATCCCTTTTAACGGAGAATTCAACACGTTTTATCTTGTGGCGTCATAAGTCAGATTTATTTATATTACTTAAGTAATATATGGATGCTGAAAGGTTTATACCACTTGAATAAGGAGGGGCTAAATAGGGCTAGAAAAAGGGATTTTTTATGATTTAAGTCAAGTTACCTATAAAATTTATTTGGGTTTGACTTAGATCAATTAACCCTCAAATCAGGCTTTAATGGACTCTGTCAGGTGAGGTTGGAGTTTACGTGTTAGGTCGGCAAATATTTTTGGGTTGCCAGCAACAATATTACCCGTCTCTAGAAAATTTTCATTACCGCTAAAATCACCCACCAGACCTCCGGCTTCACGAATGATTAAAGAGCCTGCTGCCATATCCCAGGGTTGCAGGCCAATTTCCCAGAAAGCATCCAGGCGACCTGCAGCCACGTAGGCCAGGTCAAGAGCAGCAGAGCCCGCACGTCTGATATCGCCAGCCTGACCAAAGAAGTCAGCAAACATCGATTGAAAAGCCGGTAAATGCTGTTTTTGTTTAAAAGGAAAACCAGTACCTAGTAACGCGCCTTTTATGTTGACGGGTTTGGTGACTCGAATTCGTCGGTTATTCAATGTTGCACCATCTCCTCGACTGGCGCTGAAGAGCTCCTGTTTCATCGGGTCGTAGATTACAGCCTGCTCTAGCCTTCCTTTATGAGCGAGGGCAATAGAAACTGCAAAGTGAGGGAATCCGTGTAAGAAATTTGTCGTGCCATCGAGTGGATCAATAATCCACTGGTATTCACTATCGCCCTGAGCTCCTGATTCTTCAGCCAGAATGCTGTGATCAGGATAAGCCTTCAACAATGTTTCGATGATTTTATGCTCGGCATTGCGATCAACCTGGGTGACAAAATCATTGGTATCTTTCGATTCTATCTCAAGATTAGGGATGTTGTTAACCTGACGCGAAATGTAATCACCCGCTGCATGGGCAGCACGAATTGCAATATTTAGCATGGGTTGCATTAGAGTTAACCTGGCGGAGAGATGAAAGAGCCGCGCAGTCTATCAAAACTGGCATTTTAATAAAGAGAAAAGATGATAGCGGTAGGTTTAAAGAGGAAAAGATATTCACCACGAAGAACACGAAGGGTACGAAGAGCTATTAAAGTTAATTACAATTAATATCAAATGGCTGGTGAGTTCTGAAACTTCATAATCGGCATAGATTATTTGTATAAATAAATTCTTCGTGTCCTTCGTGTCCTTCGTGGTAAATTTAAGTCCTAATTTAAGAGCAGGTTTGAATGAAATTACACAATATAAAGATCGTCATGGTTGAAACCACACATCCTGGAAATATTGGTGCGGCGGCAAGGGCTTTGAAAAATATGGAACTCTCTCAATTGGTGTTGGTAAACCCAAAATGTCCAATTGGAGAAAGAGCTTACTCGCGTGGATCCGGTGCTAATAATATTCTGGATGAACGGGTGGTGGTTGATACCTTGCCTGAAGCTGTATCAGACTGTCAGTTAGTGGTGGGGACCAGTGCTCGTTTACGTTCTTTGGCCTGGCCTGAATTAACACCTGAATCTCTGGCTGTTAAAGTGGCTGGTTTACCTGATGATGAAAAAGTGGCCATTGTATTTGGTCGTGAACATGCTGGTTTGACCAATGAAGAGCTTAAACATTGTAATTACACCGTTACTATTCCTACAAATCCGGATTTTAGCTCACTGAATGTTGCGTCGGCTATTCAGGTGATTAGTTATGAAATCTATAAAAATATGCTTGAAGCGGGTGGTACCGAGTCTGTAAACATTGCTGAGCCTGTGGCTGATAGTGCAGAGCTTGAAGGATATTTTTCACACCTTGAGCAGGTATTGATTAGTACCGAATTTTTAAATGAGGATAATCCCCGGCAAATGATGAAGCGATTACGCCGACTTTATCAGCGTGCAGAACCCAGTAAAAATGAAGTTAATATTTTACGTGGCATTTTAAGTTCCGTAGAAAAATACAAGAAATAAGGGGGTGCCACACTACATATTTTTCAGGTACCGGTGATCATCGAAAGTGGCTATCCACTCGGGTTTATAAATGACAAATACCGAAATGACGGCTCCTGTTATAAAGGCTTCTGGGTACATTATCGGAATAAATATCAGCAGGTATTGTTCTAATGTTTCTTCTATTAATAAATTGGGCAACAGACTCAGTAATCTATAAGAAATATAACCGGATGTTAGAATGGAAATTCCTGCGGCGAGAAATGCTGCGAAGAAAATGTATACAAAATAATTGGCCGGCAAAAAACGCTCGTTTATCCGCCAGACAATATGACTAATACCAATAGGAATGATACCCATGAGTAAGCCATTCATAGCAAATGCCTGAAAATCTGCCATCGAAGTGAGGGTTATTCCAAGCACGATGATCGCGTTGGCTATAATGGCCACTTGCCAGCGAAACATTAATGTCAAAATAGTGGAACCGAGTAAATGAATGCTGAGGCCATCCTCAATATTTATTTTTAGATGCCAGAGTACAAATAAAACAGCGCAGCTTGCAAACAGGATGTTGCTGGAATCTTTCTGTAATAAAATTGACCAGGGTGCCCGGTAGATTGCCCATAATAGAATAGGCCAGTAAAGCCAGTTTGCCCACAACCAGATATTGGCCAGATGTATTGAGTTGAGATCCAAGGGGATAAACTATAGTGATTTAATGCTGCTGATTGTATCAGAACGCTGTTTTAAAACAGTTTAATATATATCATTCAAATTGGGAGTTTCCCTGCTTTTAAACGGAGATAATTCTGATCCTGAATATATAAAATTTTCACGTAACAATGGTTATTAAAATGAAATTGAAAGAAATGATCTATATAGATTTTAATACCGTTAGAAATTGAAAGGTTTATACACCTTGTGTATATAAATAATATATCTAATAACTTCTTTAAGTGATTGATAAATAAGGAGTTGCAAGAGGTTTGTTAGTATTGGCCTGAATAATGCATTAGTACCGTTGCTTAAAACTAACTCTCTGTGTTTTTGCAGAGTCTACTAATTAACGGAGGTAAGCATTATGAGTCAAAAGCTCATCAAGCGTGGCCGATTGATGATGGCTGTAACCGGGCTGAGTCTTGCAATAGTTGCAACGACAGGTCTTGCTGCAGACACTGATATAGGACCACTTCCCAAGCTGAAAACAGATTTGCTGAAGGCAGAACTGGGTAAGCGTTTATTCTTTGACAAGCGGATTTCAGGTGATGCGGGCATATCCTGTTCTACCTGTCATGATCCGGAACATGGCTTTAGTCATCCTGATGCGTTATCTCCCGGTTATCCCGGAAACAAGCATTTCAGGAATTCACCGTCATTAATCAATGTGTCTCATAAGAAAACATGGATGCATGATGGTCGTATCGGTACTAATTTAAATGATGCTACTCGTGAGATGATCACAGAGGATTACACCATGAATATGGATATGCGCATCATGCAGGAACGTACCAAGCAGGATCCTGAGTATGTTCGTATGTTCAAGGAAGCGGGTTATGGTGAGCCTTCTAATGGAAGCATCCGTAAAGCAATTCCTGAATTTATGAAAACACTGACTTCACGTGGTGCACCTTTTGATACGGGTAAAATGTCTCGTTCAGCTAAACGTGGTCAAAAAGTATTTGAAGGAAAAGGTGGTTGTACTGCTTGTCATAATGGCGCCAACTTCAATGATGACAAAGCCCATAACACGGGTGTTCCCGAAAACTTTGATGTGTTTCTTGACCCAATGCGTCATCAGGCATTTCTGGCCTGGGGCTTATTTCTGGGTATAGAAAACCTTTACGCTCAAAAGCGTGATCCTGGTGCTCATATTCAAACACATAAGGCTGATGGTTCAGACATGGGTAAATTCATGACACCTAGTTTACGTGAACTTAGCTACACTGCTCCTTACATGCATAATGGCATGATTAAGACTCTTGAAGATGTTGTTGACTTCTATAATGAAGGCGGCGGTCAGGATTCTCATAAAAGCGAGTTGATGAAGCCTCTCAATCTGAGCAGTAAAGAGCAGAAAGATCTGGTTTCATTCCTGAAAGCTTTGTCAGGTGACAGACTTGAAGGTCAAGAGTTCGTATGGGATCAGGCTTATCCAGCTGAATATGCGCCTATAGCCAACTGGCGTAAAGTTAGAAACTAAGTCGAGGAGATTTGAAATGAAAAATTCATTATTAAAAAAATCGGCATTAGCTTCTATTGCAATTGCCGTCACTTTAGTTTGTGGTTCTGCTGCAGCTGAAATGAAAATTGTGTCCAAGGGCATGGGTGGAGAAGTCAATCCTCCTCTAGCGCCTTTACCTCCTATTCCTGAGGTGATGGATAACAAAAATACCCCTGAGAAGATTGAGCTTGGAAAAATCCTGTTCTTCGATCCTCGTATAGGTGGAGATGCTTCTGTTTCATGTGCGAGTTGTCATGATCCTGCACAGGGTTGGGCATGGGCTGAGGATTTCTCTCGTGGATATCCTGGTACCGTTCACTGGCGTAACAGTCAGACCGTTGTTAACTCCCAGTACATGAAAAAGCAATTCTGGGCTGGTGGCGCTTCATCCGGTATGAACCAGGCTCGTTCTGCAGCCAAAGGTGGTGTTGCTGGTAACGGTGAAGACGATCTAATGGAAGTACGTTTAGCGTTGATTCCTGAATACAAAAAACGTTTTAAAGATGTATTCGGTGATGAATGGCCGCTAATTCGAAACGTTTGGCGTGCAATGGCTTCTTTTGAAACGACTCTGATTTCTGATAACACTCCTTTAGATGCTTATCTGAAAGGCGATAAGTCAGCACTAAGTGATCAGCAAAAGAAAGGCATGAAGTTATTCAACGGAAAAGCTAACTGTATCGAATGTCATAACGGACCTCTGGCAACAGATGAACGTTATTATAACATTGGTGTTCCGACAGCAGGTCGTTGGGACGAAGATGGAATGGCACAGATTACTTTCCGCTTTGAGCAATATGCAAAAGGTGTGACTGAAGACATGTATCGTCATATTAAAGATGATGCCGGTTTCTACTATCGTAGTAAAAACAAGTGGGATAAGGGTAAATTTCGTACACCTAATTTAAGGTATACAGCTTATACCGCTCCTTATATGCATAACGGTGCTTTCTACACGATGGAAGAAGTGGTTGATTTCTACAATCGTGGCGGTGTTGATGAAGATGGTAATACCACTTCATTCCCACAAAACAAGAGTAAGTTGATCAAACCTTTGGGATTGAGTGACGATGAGAAAGAAGATCTGTTGGCATTCCTGGAAGCTTTCTCAGGTGATGAGATTGAAATTGAAAAACCAGAGTTACCTGATTACGCACCACTATTCACAAAAGCTGAATTAATGGAGGCTAAAAAATGAGCACTCAAGTAAAAGATAAAAAAGAGACGTCAGCTGCACACGGTAAGTGCATGATGACACGTCGCGGCTTCCTGATGAGCAGTGGAGCAGCAACAGCAGTAAGTACCGTTGGTGTATCTTTATTCCCAGGCGCGGCTGCTGCTTCTAAAGCAGAAGTTGTTGGTTATCCTCGCAAGAAGATCGCTAAACTGAGCCAGTTAAAAGATAACCAGCCAGTTGACTTCAGCTACCCTGAAGGTGTCAGAAATAATCAGTGTATGCTGGTAAAAGCTGGTGTTCAGGCTGGTGGTGGTGTAGGCAAGGCTAAAGATGTTGTTGCCTTCAGTTATCTCTGTACTCACCAGGGCGGTCCGATGCAGGGCAGCTACAAGGTAGTCGGTGATCAGCGTGTTCTGGGCCAGTGTCCATTCCACCTGTCAACGTATGATGTACGTCGTCATGGCATTATCGTGTCTGGCCAGGCTTATGAAAGTCTGCCACAGGTGTTGCTTGAAGTAGATGGCGATGATGTCTACGCTGTTGGCATGTTGGGACTGGTTTTCGGTCGCACATCTAATTTTAAATCGTAGGAGGCAGAAGACATGTCTACAAAATATTATATTCCTGAAGATAATGCGCCTTTGCCACCAAAGCATGCTGAAGTTTTAACAACAGCCTGTGATTACTGCATCGTGGCTTGTGGCTATAAAGTTTATCGCTGGCCTCTGGGCAGTGGTAACGGTGGTCAAAAAGCATCACAAAATGCATTCGGCATTGATTTTCCATCAGCTCCTTTACAGGACTGGGTGGCACCTGCACAGCATAACGTTATCATGCATAATGGTATGCCACACAATGTTGTTATCACGCCTGATAAAGATACCACGGTAGTTAATACCAACGGTGACTCATCAATGCGTGGTGGTTTGATTGCGCAAAAATGTTACAACCCTAAAACACCAACAAGAGACCGCTTGCAATCTCCGTTGGTTAGAATCCACGGTACCTTACAACCTGTACCCTGGGATTTTGCACTGGATATCGCTGCAGAAGTTGGACGCCATGTTATTAAAGATCACGGTGCCAATGCCTACTCGGTAAAAACTTACTCTTACCAGTATGTTGAAAATACCTATGCAATTTCCAAGTATGCACGTCGTCATATCAATACTGCTGCTTTTACATTCCACGATACACCTTCAGATGTAACATCTACTCCGGGTTTTCGTGATGCAGGTTTTGATAACTTCGGTCCGAGTTATGATGATTGGGCCTCAGCCGAAACATTGATGGTCTGTGGTACTGATCCATACGAAACAAAAACTATCCTGTTCACTCAGCATCTAATGCCAGCCATACAAGGTGGTCAGAAAGTAATTATGCTGAACCCTCGTGAAACTGCGGGTGTTGCGTATGTGAAGAAGATGGGTGGTTTGCACATTCAGTTGAATCCGGGTACTGATAACCTGGTTCTAGGTGCAATTGCTGCTGAAATTTTGAGAAATGGCTGGGAAGATTCAGACTGGATCAAAAAATGGGTTAACAATAAGTGGGAAACCAGTTCAGGTTTTGGACAGGGTACTCGTAATACTCCATGGCAATGGCGTACTACCTGGGGCAAGTTCCAGACTAATGGTTTTGAAGGCTATAAGAAGTGGGTTCTGGGTCGTAAAGAGTATGATCTTGGATACGCTGCTGAAAAAGCTGGAATTCCAGTTTCTGACATGACTAAAGCTGCAGAGATGCTGGCTAAGCCTGTTAATGGCAGACGTCCTAAAACTTCAATCGGTATCGAGAAAGGTTTTTACTGGTCTAATAATACTGGTAATACTGAAGCAATCTCTTCACTGGCTACTATCTGTGGTGCAGGTGGTCGTCCGGGTCAAATGGTTGGTCGTTTTGGTGGTCACCAACGTGGTGGTACTGGCGGTGGTAAATACCCTCGTAACAAGTCACCTGAGAAAGTACCTGGTCGTCGTAAGCGCGCACTGGATACTGATCGTTGGTTAGTCAGTGGTCATACCCGTTTTGCACACGTTATTGGTACTACCTGGATTCAATCCATGTGTGGTTCACAGGGTCTTGAAAAAGCTTTCCATGAGCAAGTTACTTCTAACCCGCATCAGGTACGTGATTATGACAAGCAGGCTATTATCGATACGTTGAAAAAACGTGCTGATTCCGGCGGCATGGTTGTTATCAATCAGGATATCTACCTGCGTGATCCAATCGGTGCCAAGTTTGCTGATATCGTTTTCCCTGCTGCAACCTGGGGTGAGGAAGACTTTGTAAGAGCAAACGGTGAGCGTCGTATTCGTCTGTATCAGAAGTTCTACGATGCACCGGGTGATGCAAAGCCAGATTGGTGGATCATTGCACAACTTGCCAAACGTATGGGCTTTGACGGTTTCGACTGGAAAAACTCTAACGAAGTTTGTGAGGAGTCATCTCGCTTTAGTCGTGGAAACCGTAAGGCATACCACATGATTAAAGTTGCAGCTCATAAAGAAGGTAAAACTCTGCATGAAAAGCTAAGAGAGCTGGGTACTGATGGTATTCAGGGACCAACCTTCTATAACTATGAAACGGGTGAGTTAGGTGGAACCAAGCGTCTGCACGATACAACCATGACCGAGGCAGAGATTGCTCGCATGGGAGGTGGTGACGGTGCTCAGGCCGCAAACATGGTGAATAAGAAGATGACACACTTTAACAGTCAGACTGGTAAGGTGAACATCAACAAACATCCATGGAGCCTGTTCTCTGACTTCTGGGAGTGGTTATCTCCTAAGGATGACGAGCTTTGGTATTCGACTGGCCGTATCAACGAAATCTGGCAGTCAGGTTTTGACGATGTGGAAAGACGTCCTTATGTCACTCAGCGTTGGCCTGAAAACTGGGTGGAAATTCATCCAAATGATGCAGCCAAACGTGGTATTGAATCTGGTGATCAGGTCATGATGTACTCAAATCGAGTCGCTAGACATAAAAATACTATTCTGGGCGTTAAAGGTGATGACTTCCAATTCTCAAGTTTGATGAAAAATGGACATATCGAATTAACAAAAGCAGCTGTAACAGCCGTTGCGATTGTGACTCCAGTGGTCAAAGAAGGCATGTTATATGCCAACATGATCGATATGAGCCAGCCTTCCAACTCATTACAGCCAGCGGTAGTTGACTGGATAAGTGGTAACTACAACTACAAGATGGGTGTAGGCAAAATCAAGAAGCTTGGTGAGTCTAAGTACAAGTCAGAGTTCCGTAGCATGTCATTTGCACCACGGAATATCACTTAGGAAGTTTTATGCTGTAATGGCATGATGTAAGAGTGTGGCGGGGCATCCCCCTGTTTCCGTCACACTCGTTTTTTTATATTATTTTCAATTAATACTATTCTGTAATAAAAATTGTTTTTTTAACAGAATCAAGTCTGAAGTGGTAAGAAATTATTTTTCTTGCTGAGTTAATAACTGTTTAAAATTATCACCATCAACGGGTTTACTAAACAGATAACCCTGGCAAATATCACATTGCTTTTCCTTAAGAAATTGCAATTGAAATTCCGTTTCAACACCTTCTGCAATAACCTTCATATCTAACGCATGTGCCATGGCAATAGCCGCAGTGACTAAGACTTGGTCTTCAGGTTTATTTTGCAGGTCTGAAATAAAGGATCGATCAATTTTAATAATTGAAAATGGAAATTCACGTAGGTAACTCAGGGAAGAATATCCGGTTCCAAAATCATCCATTGAAAAATGTACCCCCAGTTGGCGTAATGCCAATAAGGCATCTTTGATATTACTTTGAGAACCTAGTAGTAAACCTTCAGTAACTTCCAGTTCGAGTTGTTCTGGTTCCAGACCGGTTTCTTTTAAAATATTATCCACTAAGTCAGGTAAATGATTTTGTCTGAATTGTTGTGGTGAAACATTAACTGCAATAGTTAATGGCTGACCATCAGATCCGGTTAAGTCTTTAAAAAAATGACAGGCTTGTTGTAATACATAAACACCAAGCTGCTCGATGATGCCAATTTGTTCAGCGATACCGATAAATTCATCGGGTGATACTCTGCCCAATTGAGGGTTATCCCAGCGTATTAGTGCTTCGGCACCTATTATATTTCGGGAGGTAGTTTCTATGAGTGGTTGGTAATAAACACAAAACTCATTTTTTTCAAGAGCATGATGTAAATGATTTTCCAGGGTCATGCGACGCATCACTGTCTGATTCATTTCACCATTAAATAAATGATAATTATTTCTTCCAGACTGTTTGGACTGATACATAGCGGTATCTGCATTAACCAGTAACTGTTTGTAATCTCTACTGTCATCGGGAGAAAATGAAATGCCAATACTAACGGTAATAAGCAACTCCATATGGGAAATCTTTACCGGTTTTGCAAACAGTCGCATGATATTATCAGCGACCAGTTTGGCATCAACCGTATGCTCCAGAGCCGACAAAATGATAATAAACTCATCGCCACCCAGTCGACCGACTGTGTCTCCTCTGCGTACACATCGATTTAAACGTGCTGCGGTTTCTTTGAGTAGCTGATCGCCTGCATCATGCCCCAATGTATCATTTATTTTTTTAAAATTATCCAGATCAATGAATAACAATGCTGTTTTCAGGAGATCCCGGCTGTCATTGGTTATTGCATAGCGTAATCTATCCATGCTTAAACTTCGGTTAGGCAAGTTTGTCAGGCTGTCATACAGTGCCTGATGTAAAATCAATTCTTCACTACGACGTAATTGTAACTGGTTTTTAACTCGAACTTTTACCGTTGAAGGTCTTACCGGTTTAGTCAGGTAATCAACAGCACCCAGTCTAAAACCCATTTCATGATCATCATCCTGATCTCTTGCAGTGACAAATATGACAGGGATATCTCGGGTGTCAGGATTTGCCTTTAGCTCACGACATACCTGGTAACCATCCATTTCAGGCATGGATACATCCAGTAGAATTAGGTCTGGTTTTTGTTGTCGGGCAATGGATAAACCTTTTGAACCATTTAATGCAAAAAGAACACGATACTCCTGTTGCAGTATCTGATTGAGGATGGTGATACTGTCTGGTGTATCATCGATGATTAAAATACTTGGTTTTTCAAAAGGCTTTGACATGCTGTTATCCACTGGCCAGCGAGATATCTTTGCTTTGAGCAAATGCTTTAATTTTTTTCAGGGCTGATGAGAAATTAAGTTGTTCAATATGGTTGTTTATGTCGGTTAATATCTTGGTATCTGCTTTATTGTTGATAACTTTAAGCAGACCATTTATTTTTTGACTGGCACGCATGTCATTAGTATCCAGCATAGTGGCCAGCTCGTTCAGTAATTTTGCAAGTGTGTCGTCACTAATGGTGACTTGTTGAAGCTGCACATTAGCTTTGCTTTTATCTTCTCCGTTAATACTGATGCTATTACGTTTTTTCAGAAACTCTGTTATTGAATTAATCACTAAAGAAAATTGCTGGTCAAGCTGTGCGAGAGCATCAGTATGATTTTGCCTGGAAATTAATGTATTTTGCAGATGTTTTGCTGCTGCATGAAGCGGGTTCATTGAAAGATTGGCTGCACTACCTGACAGCGTATGAGCGGCTTTTTCTGCTGTTTCAATATCATTTTTACTGATGGCATAGTGAATACTTTGGAGAATTTCATCATACTGCTCAGGAAATTTTTCAAGCAATTTAAAGTATAACTGCCTGTTTCCCATCACTCTCTGTAAACCATCATTAATATCAATGCCTCTGATTACTAATGGTATATTGGTTATATTATCTTCCTGTAATGGTTGCTGAGGTTTTATATCTAACCATTGGGATAGTTCAGCTAATAAATGTCCAATATCAATCGGTTTAGAAATATGAGCATTCATACCTGCATCAAAACACTTTTGTTTCTCATCTTCAAATGCATGAGCCGTCATAGCGATGATTGGTAAATCTTCTTTAGAGACAAATTGACGAATTTTCAAAGTTGCGTCATAACCGTCCATTACGGGCATTTGTAAATCCATCAGAATACAATCAAAGACTGAAGGATCTTTTTTAATCAATTTTACTGCCAGTTCCCCGTTTTCCACCGATTCAACAGTAAAACCATTTCGAACCAGTATTTCCACTGCAATTAATCGGTTTGTGGGCTGGTCTTCTACAATTAAAATTCTACGACCACCACCATCAATATGTGCTGATACTGTTTGATTTTTAAGTTGACCTCGCTGGTAAGCTTTGGGTAAGTTTTCACCTAAAGCCATCATCATGGCATCAAAAAGTACTGAAGCATTAACCGGCTTATGAATATAACCATTTAAACCTGCTAAACTGGCCTGTGACATGACCTTTTCTCGATCATACCCACTCACCATAATTATCATAGGTGGTTTATCCAGCTTTAAATCGTGATTTATTTTTATAGCGGTTTCAACACCATTCATGTCGGGCATCATCCAGTCCAGCAAGACCAGATCATAATTTTTGTACTGAGTAGATTGATTAGCCAGCAATAAGCTATCAATAGCCTCTTGTCCAGAATTGACGATTTCATATTCAAATGATAACGAGGAGAGTATTGAAGCCAGTATTTCACAAGAAGTACTATTGTCATCCACGATGAGTAATTTAAGATTTTTCAGGTGATCAGGTAAATGAAAAAGTTTGTTCTTTTGTTCAGATTGAAGTTTAAATATTGCATTGAAAGTAAAGATGGAGCCTTCATCCGGAGAACTTGTCACGTGGATGTCTCCGCCCATCGAATTAATAAGGTATTTAGAGATCGTGAGTCCCAGACCGGTACCTCCATAGCGTCTTGTAATGCTACTATCGGCCTGTTTAAATGCTTCAAACAAATGCGATATCTGTGTTTCAGTCATGCCTATGCCTGAGTCTCTGATTGAAAATATAAGTTCAACCGATGAGCGATGGGTCTGCTCAACAGAAATAGCAATAACGACTTCTCCTTTATCACAGAACTTAACCGCATTTCCAGTGAGATTAATGAGTATCTGTCCTAGCCGGGTGGGGTCGCCAATAAGATTTCGTGGAATATGTAATGGAATATCAAACAATAACTCAATATTTTTCACTTCAGCTTTTTGCAGAGTAATTTCAGTTAAATTATCCAGTACGTGGTCAAGATCAAATGCTATGGATTCCAGTTCAAGTTTTCCTGCTTCAGCTTTAGAGTAATCCAGCAAATCATCAATAATACCCGTTACATGAGTCATCGAATTGTGAATTGTATCGACATACTGATTTTGGTTATCCGTTAACTGAGTTTGCTTTAGTAAGTAACTCATGCCAGTTACTGCGTTTAACGGTGTTCGAATTTCATGACTCATGTTAGCCAGAAACTGTGATTTTGACTGGTTAGCCTGTTCTGCTTCCATGCGGGATGTATTCAGATCCTGCATCATATTCAATGAAGCTTTGCGAGCACCTGTTAATTCCTGAATACGTTGTTCTAATTGAAGCTCCGCATTTTTTCGACTGGTAATATCACGAATAACTTCCATTTTGGATGTGCTTCCATCCAGATTTAAAATTGGCGTGGCAACTATTTCAAAAGTACGTCCATCATCGGTAGTAGGTACATAATGTGTGGTTATACCATCTGAAATAATTTCATCCAGTTTGCAGTAGGGACATTTATTTTCCAGGCCAGCTACAGCCTGATAGCAAGTCTTGCCCGTCTGGTCTCCAAACCAGTCAATCATCACCTTGTTCATGTAACGTATCTGATAGTTTGAATCTACAATAAATAAACCTTCACCAATTTCAGCGATAGTATCTACGATGGTTCTGTAGCGTTGTTCGCTATCTTTAATTTCCTGTTCGGCCTTTTTTTTGTCGGTAATATCAAACGATACACCGGTTAATCGTACAGGTTCATTGTTATCGGAAATTAAAACTGCTTTAGATCTAATATCACGGGTTAAACCCGATGGTAGAATAACCTGGTATTCAATTTCATTGAGTTCACCTTTAATGGCTAAAGATATTGCATTTTGCACATTATCTAAATCTTCAGGGTGTATACATTTTTTCCAGTTATCGGGGGTAAGCTGAAAATTTTGTTCATCAAGGCCTAGTAAATCAAAGCCTTTTTTATCCCACATCAATTCATTGCTCACTAAGTTCCAGTCCCATACACTGAAATCGGCAGATTCGGCAGCCAGGGTTAAACGTTCATTGACTTCAGAGAGGCTTTTTTGCTGAGACTCCAGCTCAATATTAAGAATACGGGTTCTATTTCGGCTAATCCAGAGTAAAACCAGTAATAGCATCAGGATTGAACTACCTAAAGATACAATGATTAGTTTCTTCTCATTTTGTAAATTAATTTTGTCTGTCTGCTGTTGGATGGTCTGTTCCAGTTGCTGCTGATTGTGCATCACTGCATCCTTAAGTTCTGTTTTTTCAGAGATATCAATAATGATAGAAAAAAGCAGTGTCTTGCCGTCAAAGTCAATCGGATAGGAGTGAACTTCGACCGAACGAGTACTGCCATTTGCCAGACGATGTCGGAAGATAAAATAATTTCGTTGCTCGGTTTTAGCGCGGTTACGCTCATCTGCAACCTGTTCCCGGGTTAATGTGTTTATCTGCTGAATTGACATCTGTTCCAGCTGTTTTTGAGGGTAACCATAAAACTGACTAGCGGCAGGGTTTGCCCGGGTTATCTGTCCATTGCTGGGGTCAATCACCAGCATCACAACACCATGTTTATTGAATACTTCCTCAAATACATGTTCAGCTAAACTCTTTGTGGGAAAAAAAAGTCCCCCTAACAAAAATGTAATTAACAAGAAGTTGAATAAAAGTGACGTATTTTTTTTGCTCATCATAATAATTCGTCAAGGTTAAATTTATTATCTTTTCCTTGCTCTTTTAACAATCGGTTAATATCTTTTTTTAATTCAATCATCTTTATTTCACGCCCAATTGCTAATTTATTAAATTGTTCCAGCTCTTGAACTTTGTCCTGAACTTGTTGTCGAATTTTTAGCCTTTCTGAAATATCTTCAAAGGTAATGACTACTCCCGTTATACCGGTAGATTCATTAACTGGGGTCGCATGATAAGAGACAGGGATTGCCTGACCATCAGCGCGCCAGAAAATATCTTCGTCAATAAATATATCCTTCCCGGTTTTAAGCACATTTAAGATTTGACTGGACTGAACTGGATAAGGTTTCCCATTGGCATATTTATGTTGAATTAAGGCATGAATACTCTTTCCTTTAAGTGCTGACTCTTTGGAATATCCCAATAAATTTAATGCGGTAGTATTGAAAAAAGTAGTGTTACCTGATTGATCTATTTCAAATATTCCCTCATGAACAGAAGCCATTAGGCTGCTCCAGATAGCAGCCTGTGATATCAGTTCTTTTTCCTGCAATTTTCGCTGGGTAATGTCAGTAGCAATTTCCATTAGAACCAGGTGATTATCAAACCAGTAAATTGCCTGATCTCGACATTCATACCATTTATTATTGGAAGTATTTTGGTGCTCCCAGGTATAAATGCCTGTAGGTTTGCCTTTTGCAGAAACCAGAAATTTATTAGTACAAAACTCGCAAGGGCCCGTTTGATCATTTTGAAGTGTTTTCCAGCAAGTCTTTCCTTTAACATCTCCGAAAATATCTATTCCATATTTATTGATAAACAGTAATTCATAGGTTTCCATATCGGCTATGTAGACGATTGAATCCATACTGTTCAAAATGGTGGTGAGCGTGTTATATGACTGCAGTTGACGCTATTCGGCTATCTTTTGCTTCTTTATTTCCTGCTGTAGAAGGCTATTCATCTTGTTACTTTTTATAAAGCCAAAGAATAACAATATGAAAATAATCAATGATAGAAGAAATTGATACCGGTATGTATTGACCACTGAAAACAGGGTGACTGGTTTTGGTTTATAGGGACCAAGACTGGCCTCCATAAATAGCTCTCTAACACGAGAATATTTTCCGGGTATACCCCATCCGTAAATACCGGCTGCCTTTGCTGCGGGGTCAGCATTATTTAGGTTCAGTAATACTTTTAATACCTTATGGGCTACATCAGGAGAAGTTCCGTTGACCATTGCAAAAGGCCACTCAGGATATAGGCGGGTACTTAATAGATAGGGGTAATCACTCTCGTTAATTTGATTAATTATTTTTATCTGATTAAATTTTAATTCCCCCTGATTGGCTAATTCTTCTATAAGATCAGAACGAATAAACCCTACGTCAGCATTGCCCTTCAGAATCGACAAAATAACTTTTCTATGATTTTTTAATTCAATGATTTCTGCCTGAGTACGTAAATCAATTCCTTGAGATAAAGCTTCACGTAAATGAACTTGCCACCCACCCAGACTCGATTTAGAAGGTATAAGTATTTCTTTTCCACCAAGGTCAGAATAGCGATTAATATCTTTCCTTGATGAAAGGGCGATAGCCGTTCCACCAAAATTATCCAGTATTCCTGATGTACTGGATAAACGTCGCGTAGCCAGTAGAGAGACATATCCATTTAACTCCAGCTCTGTATAGTGACCAGGGTTTGTTATTACGAAATTGACCTCCTGATTTGCAACTGCTTGAGTTAATTCATTATTTTTATAAGAGAGAGGAATGATTTTAAATTTTATAGGTGCTAATTTTTTATTAAGAAGTGTTTCATGGGCACTCCATTTATTTATAGCATCTAGTTTACCTTTATAGGCCAGCACTCCAATTTTAAATTCAACACTTGAAGAAGTGACCAAAATAGAAGGGTCAGAAGCATTTAAATTAACGGAGAAAGTGATTAGTACAATAAAACCAAGAATCATACTGATATGAATTATGCGGCTCATGAAGATTCATCCACTACATATTTTTCTACTAAACCCTGATCAACTAAAAGCTGATTGATTTCTTTTTTCAATTCAATCATCTTTAACTCACGACCTACCGCCAGTGTATTAAAGACCTGTAACTCTTCATATTTTTCCTGCAACTGCCGCTGAATTTCAAGCCGTTCTGTTATCTCTTCAAAAGTAACCACAACACCGGTTATTTCTGATGAATGTAAAATAGGGTTGGCACGGTAAGTAACCTGAATACTCTGTCCATCTGCTCGCCAGAATACTTCATTTTCAATCAATACTGCTTTACCAGTTTTAAACACATTGGACATGTGGCAGGATTCAAAAGGATAGGGTTTTCCATCAGCATATTTATAATGAATTAATGAATGAAGATTCTTACCGGTAAGCTCTAATTCACTTTTATAACCCAGTAACTTGAGTGATGTGGCATTACAAAATATACATTTACCCTGGTTATCCAGTCCAAATATTCCTTCGTTGACAGAAGCCATTAAACTGGCCCAGATTTCTGTCTGTTTTTGAAGGTTAATTTCGATAGCCTTACGCTCAGTTATATCGGTTGAAATGCCACAAACCGCATATGTTTCTCCATTTCGTGATTGAAGAGGAAATTTAATGGAAATGTAAGTGTGACTGTTATCACCAACAGGTACTTCTTCTTCAAACTCAATGACACTGTTGGTTTCAATGACCTGGCGATCATTAGAGCTAAAGTTTTCGGTGTAGTGATCTGGAAAAAGATCCTTGTCAGTTTTTCCGATAATTTTATCTAAAGAAATATTAAACAGACTTTCATACATTTTATTTATAAAAAGGTACTTTCCTGATAAATCCTTAATATAGATGACAGTAGAAGTATTATTAAAAAATGACTCCATTTGCTGCTGATAACGATGAGCATTTTCCAGTAACTGTTGTTGTTCCTTATCACGTTGTCGGATTCTATCTAGCATCAAGTTAAAGGCCGTTGAAACCTCATCAAACTCTTGCTGACCTGTTAAGGGTAAACTAAAGTCATAATTGCCTTTAGAGATGTTTTTGCTTGCGTTTATTAAGTTTATTAAATTCCTTAAAAGTTTATTTCGTATAACAAAGTAAATAAATATCAGGCTTATAAATAACGTTACCAGAAAAGCTGTTCCAACCATCATTGTATTTTTTAAGAATGCTCTTTTCATTGTTTCAGCAGGTAACTTGATACTCATTAACCCACGTAAATCACCAACCTGGTAATCATAACTCTCTGCGTAACGTGATCTGATTGTAGGATGAGCATTTTCCCTTTTTCCATGACATTTTAGGCAATATTCTTCAACATAAATGGGCATGCTGAAATGAAAAAATGACTCACCCCTGTTATTTATAAAGGGTACAAAACGCTCTTTTTTGCCTGGGTTAGTACGGAAATATTGCATGGCAGCCAACTCAATATCATCAGCTGCATTGTCGGGGTTACGAGGGTGATCTGAGACATTATTAAAACTCATACCAGATTCTGACCAGTTTGAGAAATCCTTTGAAATTTTTGCCAGTGCATGAGCAGGTAAAAACCCCAGTGTTTTACTGTTCAGAGGGATACCACTTTCGGTAAATTGATGATGATATACCCGTCGAGTAGACATCAGGATATTACGAATATTCCGAGCCTGGGTGACTCCATCATGAATGATGTGATTTTTCTGGTTTTGGTAGAGCAGAGAAATCAAAATGATTAGAGCGACTGTAAAAGTAATCGTCATAATCAGGATAACTTGAGATTTTAATGTGAACCTCATAAGGGCACATTTCTCTGAATTTGTTTAGACATTATATTGAGTTATTAAATGACCTGTAAATAAGCAAAATAAAGCTGGCCTGGTTTCATCCATATCATTTGAAGTATAGGAGGGAAGTCGTTTGTTGTATTGATATAGATCAATATTGAGAGTTAAATATTGAGTGTTTAGGATTAGTGAACTTTACCTGAAGTACTAAGTTTTTCAGTAACAGTAAAACTTGCTTTTGAAGCTATTATTGATTTGGCTCAACTTACAAAATAAATGCCTATGCCATACTCAAATGTATAAATCAGGTATGGCTTATTAGGGTTATTCAGCCATTTAATTAAGCATGCCTTTATCAACCGTGCAACCTCTAAAATAGAGTATTAATAATGACCAGGAAAAACAAGAGTGTTTATACATTCGAAGAAGGTGATGGAAAGAACAAAATGTTACTGGGAGGCAAGGGCGCTAACCTTTGTGAAATGACCCAGATTGGCTTGAATGTTCCTCCAGGTTTTGTAATTACCACTGAAACTTGCCTGAAACACCTGGACGATAAAGAAAACCTTCCTGAAGGTGTTATGGATGCAGTACGCAAAAATATGGTTGCGCTGGAAGAGAAAACCGGTAAGTCATTTGGTGGTAGTAAAAACCCCTTATTAGTGTCTGTTCGATCTGGTTCTGCCATGTCGATGCCAGGTATGATGGATACCGTGTTAAACCTTGGTTTAAACAGTGAGACCTTAAAAGGACTGATTAAACTGACTAAAAATGAACGTTTTGGTTATGACTCCTATCGCCGATTTATTCAACTATTCGGTAAAGTGGCCCTGGGAATTGCGGATGAAGAATTCGATGATGAGTTTGATCAGGTTAAGCAATCACTCGGTGTAACAGAAGATCTTGCTCTGACTGCGTCCGATCTTAAACATATCTCTGAACGTTTTCTTGAAGTTGTCAAAAGGGTTACGGGTTTACCTTTCCCGGAAGACCCCTATGTGCAACTCGAAATAGCTATCAAGGCTGTTTTTAATTCCTGGGATGGTAAGCGAGCAGTGGATTATCGTCACGAATTTAATATTACCCCAGAGATGGCAAATGGGACTGCCGTAAATATTTGCACCATGGTCTTTGGCAACCTGGGTAACGATTGTGCTACCGGTGTTGGGTTTACACGTTACCCTGATACCGGAGCCAACGAGCTGTTTGGCGAATATCTGACCAATGCTCAGGGCGAAGACGTGGTGGCTGGAGTGCGTACTCCAAAACCTATTGATGCCATGCTTGATGAAATGCCCAAACTGTATAAACAGCTAAAACAGTTACGCGATAAACTCGAAGCCCATTATCACGAAGTTCAGGACTTTGAATTTACCATCGAAAAAGGTGTGTTGTATTGCCTGCAAACACGTAATGGCAAGATGAATGCTGCAGCAATGGTACGCACTTCTGTGGATATGGTCAGAGAAGCGATGATCGATAAAAATCAGGCTTTGTTACGCATTCAACCTGACTTACTAGAGCAGTTATTATTTCCCCGTCTTG
Source organism: Gammaproteobacteria bacterium (assembly GCA_018669845.1). Classification (GTDB taxonomy): domain Bacteria; phylum Pseudomonadota; class Gammaproteobacteria; genus JACNJF01. The sequence continues at coordinate 35,965 of JABHSO010000189.1, forward strand.
ACAGCCAGACAAAATCTATTCCGGTTGCTCGTGGTTTACCGGCTTCACCGGGTGCTGCTGTAGGTCATGCAGTTTTTGATGCAGATACTGCTGAAAAAAGAGGTCGTGCTGGTGAACGGGTTATTCTGTTACGTGAAGAGACAAAACCTGAAGATATCCATGGTTTTTTTGCTTCTCAGGGAATTTTAACAGCACGTGGCGGTAAAACCTCTCATGCTGCTGTTGTTGCCAGAGGCATGGGTAAACCCTGTGTAGCGGGTGCAGAAGGTATTCATGTAGATGTCAGAGCACGTGCTGCTTCAGTCGGTAAAAATATAATTACGGAAGGTGATTTGATCACTATAGATGGAACTACAGGGGATGTTTACCTGGGTGAAGTCGATATGATTGAAGCTGAATTTTCATCTGAACTTGATGTATTACTGGAATGGGCTGATAAACGTGCAAGACTGGCTGTGATGGCAAATGCCGACTCACCGCAAGATGCAAAACAGGCATTGAAGTACGGCGCTATGGGCATAGGTCTGTGTCGAACAGAGCGCATGTTTAATGCAAAAGAAAGATTGCCTATCGTTATCGATATGATAATCGCTGATACAGCAGAAAAACGTCAGGAAGCCCTCGATAAACTGATGCCTATTCAGCGTGAAGACTTCAAAGGTATTCTGAAAGTGATGACTCCAAGACCGGTCACTATCCGTTTGCTGGATCCTCCGATCCATGAGTTTTTACCCTCTGAGCAACAATTAGTGGATGAGCTGGATCAACTTCATCAACTCAGAGATACCGTTCAGGGCATGAATGTATTAAGTGATGCAGTAGAGCAGATGTACAGTGAAACCGGTGAACAGAAACGTGTTCGTTACCTGGCGGATTCTCACCTGGTTGACGAAGTTATTCAGAAGAAAACACGTGTTTTGAAAATGGTTCGAAATTTGTTCGAAACCAATCCTATGTTGGGACATCGTGGTGTTCGTCTGGGCATTACTTTTCCTGAAATTTATTCGATGCAAATTCGAGCAGTGCTAGAAGCCGCCGCTGAATGTACTAAAGAAGGAGATGTGGTTTGTCCTGAAATTATGGTGCCGCAGGTTTGTACTTCTGAAGAGTTAATTCGAGTTAAATCTTACGTGACTGAAATTCACAAAGAAGTTGAAGAGCAGTATGGTGTCAAAGTCGATTTCAAGTTTGGGTCTATGATTGAAGTAGTACGCGCCTGTATGCGGGCTGATTGCCTGGCTGAAGAAGCTGAGTTCTTTTCTTTCGGAACCAATGATTTGTCTCAGGCTACATTCTCATTCTCACGTGAAGATGCTGAAAATAAATTTTTACCGATGTATGCCGAAAAGAAAATTTTACAGGATAACCCTTTTGAAGTTGTCGATGAAAAAGGTGTTGGAAAATTAATGGAACTGGCTATTGAGTGGGGCCGTAAAACACGTCCTGATATGCGCATGGGTGTTTGTGGTGAACATGGTGGGCATCCTCAATCGATTCATTTTTTCAATAAAATCGGGTTGACCTATGTTTCCTGTTCAGGACCACGCATACCTTCAGCGCGTCTGGCTGCAGCTCATGCGTCTATGCTGGAACAGAAGTGATATCTTAGTGTCAAAAAGAATAGATAAAATTATTATTTAAATACAGGTAGAGGAACAAAATATGAATATGCAGGAAATACGGGCTATAGCCAAAACGATGGATATTAAAACATCCAGAATGAGTAAGTTGAACCTGGTCAGGGAGATACAGACTGTTGAAGGGAATAATGCCTGCTTTGCCTCTCCTGGCGCGGCAGATTGTGATCAGAATGACTGTATCTGGCGTGAAGATTGCTTAGTGGCATCAAAAAAACTGGCTGCAGCTTAATCCTGTAAGAAGTCAGTTCAAAAAATGAATTTATTTCTTGTTCTGACCAATCTGAATACTGTGAAGTTACTAGTAGGGTGCGCCGTGCGTACCATTGAATTTCAGTAGTAACGACCAAGGTGCACACGGCACACCCTACAAATTGTTGAGTGAAACCTTTCTTTAAAAGCGATGGCTATTATCCTGTATGGCTTTTTCGTACAGATCAATATACTGCAGGGCACTGGATTGCCAGGATCGATCTGGAGACATTGCATTGTGTTGCAACTGTTTCCACAGCTTTTGATTCTGATAAGTTTCAAGAGCCTGCTTTAACGTCGATAAAAGTGATTCAGCAGTATTCTGCGAAACTATAAAACCATTGGCGCTATTATCAGCTAGCGTTAAGTCGTTTGTATCAATAACGGTATCTGCAAGGCCTCCCACATTACGAGCCAGTGGTAAGGTGCCATAGCAAAGACTGTATAACTGGTTCAGCCCACAGGGTTCAAAAGTTGAGGGCATTAAATACATGTCTGCTGCGGCTTCTATCTGGTGTGCCAGAACTTCGTTATATCCAATTGTTAGAGATAACTTATCCGGGAATTGATTAGCCCAGTCGAGCAATGCTTCTTCATAATGTTTTTCACCGCTACCAAGAATAACGATTTGCAATGGTAATTGCATCAATTCAGGCATGGCATCCAGAATGCTTTGCAGGCCTTTTTGTTCAACCAGTCGGCTGATCATAGCAATTATAGGTATACCTTTTTTTACCGGCAGGTTCAGTTGTTTTTGAAGGACTAATTTGTTTTCCAGTTTCCCCCTGAGAGAATCGCGGCTGTAATTTTGTACTAAAAGTTTATCCGTTTCAGGATTCCATACATCAGTATCTATTCCATTGATAATGCCTGATAACTGCTGACTTCGATGATTAAGTAATGGGTCAAGTCCATAACCGAATTCAGCCTGCTGGATCTCCTTTGCATAAGTTGGACTGACCGTATTTATACGATCGGAATACACCAGGCCACCTTTAATAAATGAAAACTGGTCATGAAATTCAAGGCCATACATGCCCCACAATCCAGCGGGTAAACCCAGATCAAAAAAAGTCTGACTACTGAAGATTCCCTGGTAAGCCATATTATGAATGGTAAATACTGTGGCTGGACCTTTTGGAAAAGTTTTTAATAATGCCGGAACCAGAGCTGACTGCCAGTCGTTACAGTGAACAACATCCGGTTGCCAGGATAACCCACATCGATTCAGTGCAATATCAACGGCAGTTTGTGCAAAAAGAGCAAATCGTTCTGCATTATCTGGCCAGGAAATTCCATCGTCAGCAAGATAAGGATTTCCAGGGCGGTCAAACATTTGAGTGCAATCGACTAACCAGGTTTTTATACTAGAGCCGGGCAGGGTGGTTTCCAGAATTCTGATTTCCTGGCCATAGTGACTGGTTTCAGCGACGACTTTTTTCTCGCTGAGTTTATCGAGTATCGTCTGATAAGCCGGTAATAACAGGCAAACATCCTGATCGTTATTATGTAAAGCAGTGGGCAGACTACCGGCCACATCAGCAAGTCCGCCTGTTTTAATCAGCGGGTATGCTTCACTGCTAATGTAGAGAATTTTGCGTTTCATGATGTTTGCAATTTTAACACAATGCCTGCCAGCGGAGGCAGGGTCAGTGAAAGAGAAACAGGGCGGTTCATCCAGGCAATATTATCAGACTGAACGTGTACTCCATTACTGACATTGCTACCGGCATAATATTCCGAGTCAGAATTAAGGATTTCAGCATAAATACCTTCTTGTGGCACACCAATTCGATAGTTTTCTCTCGGAACGGGTGTAAAATTTAAAATGACAATCAGTGTTTCATGTTCGCTGCTACGAACATATGACAATATTGACTGGTCAGTATCATTGCAATCTATCCATTCAAAACCTTTTGGTTCAAAATCATATTTATGCAAAGCTTGTTGATGTTTGTACAAATTATTTAAATCACCCACCAGAGTTTTTACCCCCTGATGTAAAGGGTATTCAAGCAAATGCCAATCCAGAGATTTATCATGGTTCCACTCCAGACTCTGTGCTATCTCACATCCCATGAATAAAAGTTTTTTACCGGGATAGGTAAACATATAAGTGTAGAGTAAACGTAAGGTTGCAAATTTCTGCCATTCATCACCGGGCATTTTATTTAACATGGAGGACTTCCCATGCACAACTTCATCATGAGAGAAAGGTAAAACGAAGTTCTCACTGAAAAGATAGAGCAAGCCAAAGGTCAGTTGGCTGTGATGGTAGTGCCGGTGAACAGGATCTTTGGATAGATAATTAAGCGTATCGTGCATCCATCCCATATTCCATTTCATAGAGAAGCCCAGACCCCCAATATCGGTAGGTCGAGTGACCTGTGGCCAGGAAGTAGACTCTTCGGCTATGACCATGGTGCCAGGATGTTCGGCATGGGTAACGGTATTTAACTCTCGAAAAAATTCAATAGCTTCTATGTTTTCATTACCACCGTGAATATTTGGAACCCAGTCATCGGCTTCACGTGAGTAATCCAGATATAACATCGATGCAACTGCATCGACTCGCAGGCCATCCAGGTGGAATTCTTCTAGCCAGAATAATGCACTGGATAACAGAAAGTTTTTTACTTCATTACGTCCGTAGTTATAAATTAAGGTGCCCCAGTCACGATGCTCTCCTTTTCGTGGATCTTCATGCTCGTAAAGTGAACTGCCATCAAACCTCGCAAGTCCATGTGAATCCTTAGGGAAATGCGCCGGAACCCAGTCAAGCAAAATGCCAATATCATGGTTATGTAAATAGTCGACGAAATAGTGGAAATCATCGACGTCACCGAAACGACTGGTAGGTGCAAAATACCCGGTAGTTTGATAACCCCAGGATGCATCTAACGGATGTTCGGTTATAGGTAGTAACTCAATGTAATTGAATCCGGTTTCTTTAATGTATTCGACCAGTCTATGGGCAATGTCACGATAATTGAGAAAGTTGCCCTGATCGTCCCTTTGCCAGGAACCCAGATGAAGTTCATAAATAGACATTGGTTGATGAAGCCAGTCATGTTGTAAACGTTGTGTCATCCAGCTTTCATCAGTCCAGTCATAAACATTTTCGTGAGTTACAACTGATGCCGTTTTTGGGCGGTTTTCAAATTGTCGGCCATAGGGGTCGGTTTTTTGTAGAATTTCACCGCTGTGGAGATTTCTGATTTCAAATTTATACAGGCAACCAATCTCTAACCCGGGAATGAACAGTTCCCATACCCCGGTGCTGCCACGATTTCGCATTTGATGGCGTCGTCCATCCCAGTCATTGAAGTCACCAATGATGCTGACTCTTTCTGCACTTGGAGCCCAGGTGGCAAAAAGTACACCTTCTACACCGTCTACTGAATGAAGGTGGGCACCTAAAATTCGATAAATATGCCAGTGTTTTCCTTCAGTAAACAAATGCAGATCATAATCAGAAAGTTGAGCAGGAAAACAGTAGGGATCGTAAAAAGTTGATTTGAAACCAGAACTTGAAAGTTGCTGTAATTGATAGGGACTGGTGATTTCTGATGCGTTTCCTGTCCATTCAAAAAAATCGCTACCGGGTACACGGGTCAGTTCTAAATTCCCGGGCAGGATGGATAATTGCTGGGTGTTTGGAGCGAATATGCTAATACTGGCTTTTTTATTATTCTGATGTAAACCTAAAACTTCAAAAGGATCATAATGACGAGCGCTTAATATCTTTGCCTGTCCAGCGGATAAAGAGGGTTTGTTTTTTTTTCGGTTCATTACAGTATGTGGCCAAATTTTCTCACGGGATCAGGTCGTTATTTCTAACCAGATATGTTTCAGCTTCGAGAGCTAATTGATATAGCTCAATCATTACCTAAATGTATTCAAAGTCGATTTCAATATACAAGTTAGTTATATAAAATAAATGACATAAATCTATCCAGTACGATTTAAGTTTAATTAATGCTGATTGATTTTATCAATAATCCTACAGGTTGATGCATAAATTTAATCTATTTGTTATATGAAAGTTGGTAAAATTTTTCATGCCTTTTAAAGGAAATAAAGATGAAACCAGAAAATTCATTAAGGTTTGTAAGTCGACTGACTCGAGATACTATGGCTTTAATTATGGCGGGTGGACGTGGCTCTCGTTTAAAGCAGCTTACCCAGTGGCGAGCAAAACCGGCAGTGCCTTTTGGGGGTAAATTCAGGATTATAGATTTTCCTCTTTCAAATTGTGTTAATTCAGGTATACGTCGAATTGGTGTAATTACACAATATAAAGCACACTCACTGATTACTCATACTCAAAAAGGCTGGAGTCACTTAAGAGGTGAGTTTGGTGAATTTGTAGAACTTTGGCCTGCACAGCAACGCATGGGTGATACATCCTGGTATGCGGGAACTGCTGACTCTATTTATCAGAACATGGACCTTATCAGCATGCATAATCCTAAATATGTACTGATCCTGGCAGGTGACCATATCTACAAAATGGATTATGGAAACATGATCGCCGAACATGTTGAAAATCAGGCCGATATAACGGTGGGGTGCATACAGGTTCCAATCGCCGAAGCTAAAGAATTTGGGGTTATGGGGGCTGATGAAAATAATCGTATTAGTAGCTTTGCAGAGAAACCTGAAAACCCTGAGTTGATGCCGGGTAGTGATAGCGAAGCGTTGTGTTCTATGGGGATTTATATTTTCAATAAAGATTTTCTTTTCGAACAATTGGTTCGAGATCATGATACTCCCGGTTCATCACGTGATTTTGGTAAAGATATTATTCCTGCTGCCATCGAAAAATATCGTGTCTTCGCATTTCCATTTCGTGATGTTCAAAGTGGTCAACAATCTTACTGGCGAGATGTGGGTACGGTTGATGCCTACTGGAAAGCAAACCTTGAATTAATTGGTATTACGCCCGATTTAAATTTATACGATGGCGACTGGCCTATCTGGACTTATCAGGAGCAATTACCGCCTGCAAAATTTATTTTTGATGAAGAAGATCGTCGTGGCATGGCAGTCGATTCGATGGTGTCCGGGGGCTGTATTATTTCCGGCTCCACGGTAAGACATTCATTATTATTTTCTGATGTGTGTATCGATGACTACACCACGATTGAAGACACCGTGGTATTACCGGATGTTATTATTGGTAAACACTGTGAAATTAAAAATGCCATAATTGATAAAGGCTGCAGAATTCCAGAGGGGACAAAAATAGGCGTGAGTACCGAAGATGATAAAAATAAATACCATGTATCACCCAAAGGTGTAGTACTTGTGACACCTGAAATGTTAGGACAGGAACTGCACCATGTCCGATGACCCGGCTATGAGTAAAAAAGATAAAATTAACCTGGTACTTTACTGGCATATGCATCAACCGGAGTACCGGGATCTGCGTAATGGTGAATACTGTTTACCCTGGACATATCTTCATACCATTAAAGATTATGTCGATATGGCTGCACACCTTGAAGATGTGCCCGGTGCTCGAGCGGTGGTTAATTTCGCACCCGTTTTACTGGAACAGATAGAAGATTACAGTCGTCAGTTAAACGGTTATTTGTATCATGGGCGAGCTTTATCTGATCCTCTTTTAAGAGCTCTTGCTGAACCTGTCATCAGTAAACAACCAGAAAAAAGACTTACTCTGATAAAAGATTGCCTGCGTGCCAATGAGCAGCGGTTAATAAATCGGTTTGATCATTTTAAGGTGCTGGCTGATATGGCAAAAGCCATACTTAAAACGCCAGAGATTATTCATTATTATGATGATCAATTTATAGCGGATTTACTGGTTTGGTATCACCTTTCCTGGATGGCAGAAACAGAACGCAGAAAAGATAAACGTATCAAAGCGTTAATGGATAAAGGCAGTCTATATTCTATTCATGATCGGCGTGTCATGATTGAAATTATTCATGGCATGACTTCCACCGTTATTGATCGTTATAAAAAACTGGCTCTGGATAACCGTATTGAGTTATCTATGACCCCTTATGCTCATCCGATAGTTCCATTGCTACTGGATATGGAAAGTACCAGAGATGCAATGCCTGATGCTCCTCTGCCTGGCTTAACAAAATATCCTGGTGGTGAGCAACGTAGTGAATGGCATATGCAAAAAGGTCTGGAAACTTTTCAACGCATTTTTGGTTTTTCTCCACAGGGCTGCTGGCCTTCTGAGGGCAGTATCAGCGGAGAAACTGTAGAATTAATTTCCAACAGCGATATTCGCTGGCTTGCCAGTGGTGAAACTGTTTTAAGAAATTCTCTGGCGGCTTCTAACCTGGGAACTGATAACTGCATTCACACGGCTTATCAATATAAAGATAATAAATCAGTATGTTTCTTTCGTGATGATGGATTATCAGATTTAATCGGGTTTAAATATTCCGATTGGCATGCTGATGATGCGGTCGGGAATCTGATTGTAAATATAAAAAATATTGCCAATGCCTGTAAAGGTGATCCAAAAGGTATCGTGTCTATCATTCTTGATGGTGAAAATGCCTGGGAATATTATCCGGAAAATGGCTATCACTTTTTATCGGCATTGTATAAACAGCTGGCAGAGCACGAAGAGATTAATTTAACCACCTACGGAGAATATCTGGATCAACAATCTGAAACTATCAGCTTATCTAACATTGTTGCAGGAAGCTGGGTTTACGGTAGTTTCTCAACCTGGATAGGTGAACAGGATAAAAATCGTGCCTGGGATATGCTGACCGATGCTAAACATGTTTATGACCAGGTGATGGCTACGGATAAACTCAATCAGGAAGACCGACAAAGAGCAGAGATGCAACTGGCGATTTGTGAAGGCTCTGACTGGTTCTGGTGGTTTGGCGATTATAATCCTTCAGACTCTGTAGAAGCCTTTGATGAACAGTATCGGATGCATCTGTGTAATCTGTACAGTATTTTAGGCCGGGAAGCACCGGAATATCTATCTCATGCTTTTTCTCATGGTAGTGGAGCACCTGCGATGGGTGGTGTGATGTTACCGGGTAAGCAAAATTGATAGAACCTACATTGCTGGAGCAGAGAAGGGCGGGATTACTACTGCACCCAACTTCATTACCGGGATCTTTTCTGGGTGGTGATATTGGTCCTGAAGCTTTTCGGTTTATAGATTTTCTGGCCGATAGTGGTTGCTCTGTCTGGCAAATGTTACCGCTAGGCCCCACTCATGAAGATGGCTCACCTTATCAATGCCTTTCCGTTAATGCTGGAAACCCTTTATTAATCAGTCTGGACTGGCTGGTTGATCATGACTGGCTGGATTTGTCTCAGCTGGAAATACCTCGGGACAGTGCTGAATATCGGACACAATGTTTAAAACTTGCATTTCAAAAATTCTCTAATAAAAATGATAAAGCCTGGGCTAAAAATCTAAAGGTTTTTACTAAAAAGCAGGCAAACTGGTTAAATGACTTTACGCTTTTTATGGTACTCAAAGAGGTCTTTGATGATGTTTCATGGAATGAATGGCCTGTAGCTTTAACTCATCGTACGAACAAAGCATTAAAAGAAGCTCGTATAAAATATGCAGAACAAATAGCTCAAATTGAATTTGAACAGTTTGTGTTTTTTACTCAATGGAGCGAGTTAAGAGCTTATGCGCATGAGAGAGCTGTAAAGCTGTTTGGTGATATGCCCATTTTTGTATCATTCGATAGTTCTGATGTATGGGCCTGCAGGGAAAATTTCCTGATGGATAAAGATGGGCAATGTGAATTTATTGCAGGAGTGCCACCCGATGCATTTTCTGATACCGGACAGCGTTGGGGTAATCCACTGTATGACTGGGATTATTTACAGTCGACTAAATTTGACTGGTGGGTTCAACGCTTTGCTACTCAACTGGAATTATTCGATATCATTCGAGTTGATCACTTTAGGGGATTTGAAGCCAGCTGGTTTATTCCTGCCGATGAAGAAACCGCTATTATTGGAGAATGGGTCAAAACGCCGGGTAAAGAATTACTTCAGGTTTTAAATGAAAATTTTAAATCGCTGCCTTTAGTCGCTGAAGATCTGGGAGTCATTACAGATGAAGTGGTTGAGTTAAGAAATCAGTTTTCATTGCCGGGCATGAAAATACTGCAATTTGCATTTGATGGTGATAGTCGAAACCTGTATTTACCGCATCATCATGAAAAGCGTTGTGTGGTTTATACCGGGACGCATGATAATGACACGACGCTTGGCTGGTATCTTGCACTGGATGAAAACTCTAAACGCTTCCTGCATGATTATCTGGGAGTGGATGAGGAAGCTTATCTGGATATGCCCTGGGTATTGAATCGTATGGCACTGGCATCAGTTGCTAACCTGGCGATATTGCCCATGCAAGATATTCTGAGTCTCGATTCTTCACATCGCATGAATGAACCGAGCACGACCGAAGGTAACTGGTCATGGAGTTTCGAATGGGAGCAGCTCTGGCCCTCTTTATCAACTGACCTCAATAAACTTATTAAACTTTATAACCGGTGAACTACAAAAGAGATTGTTCACCACGAAGAACACGAAGAGCACGAAGGTAAAAAATTGATAACAAATGGTTTCTAAATTAGCTTACTCTTATTCCATAAAACCTAATATCCAATCAACCAAAAACCTTAACTACAAACTTTCTTCGTGTCCTTCGTGGTGCAATTTTTTAGTATATTAAAGCCAAACCATAAAACCAGTTTCAAGCGGATGAGCCAGTAGCTTGTGATGTGGGAATATACATATTCGGTAGTAATTTATTCCTGAATTAAGCTGTTGCAAGTCGAGGGAAAAAACATGCTTTCCATCTTCCATACCCTCATATTCAAAGCGGAAAAAATCAGGGTTCTCAAACATATTCTCATCGTCATGATGACTAACTACCAGGCATTCCACGGCAACATCATCAGGGGATAGACCATTTAATGATGCTTTAACTTTAACAGGAAGCGATTCCCCATCATTAATGGACCTGACTTCATCATCCATTCTTTCAATGCTGATATTATGCCATTGCGATCTAATATGAGCTTTCCAGGAAGCCAGTAGTTTGGCCGGTGCAGAGTTGTCCTGCTTCAGTTTTTTATAATGAATAGTCGCTGGTGTATAAAGATTTTTGACGTAGTCCATTACCATGCGTGAAGCGTTAAACTGTGGAATGCAGGATTTCATTGATTCCTTAGAAAGTCTTACCCATTTTTTGGAATAACCCTTTGTTCCCCGGTTATAAAATGTTGGAATAATTTCATGTTCGAGTATATCCAGTAAATCGCTGGCTTCTTCATGATCACGAACTTCAGGGCTGGTCTCGGGGCCATGGGGTGAAATACCCCAGCCATTTTTACCATTGAAACCTTCTCCCCACCAACCATCGAGTACGCTTAAATTTAATGCACCATTGATGGCAGCTTTTTGTCCTGATGTGCCACTGGCTTCCAGCGGGTATTCGGGCGTATTGACCCACACATCAACACCGGCCACCAGATTCCTGGCCATTGCCATGTTATAACCTTCAAGCAATATAATCTTTCCCAGAAATTCGGGACGGTTTGCAAATTCATGAATGGCTCGTATTAAGTCCTGACCGGGTTCGTCTTTAGGGTGAGCTTTGCCAGCAAAGATTAACATCACCGGGCGCTTTGGGTCGTTGAGTAAACGGGCAAGGCGTTCTGGATCTCTGAATAACAGAGTGGCTCTTTTATAGGTGGCAAAGCGACGGGCAAAGCCTAAAACCAGAATGTCTGTTTCCGCCTCGATCATATGTTTTGTAATACGCCGGGTCAGGGTTTCATTACTACTATTGCGTTTACAGCGTTGCAGAGTTCGTTTGCAGGTAGCACTTAACATCTGGCTTTTTAACTCCTGACGCAAACTCCAGAAGCGGTGATCAGGAATCTCATCGATACAGTTCCAGTAGTCATAATCTAATAATTTGTTGCGCCATTCACGAAAGCGCATGTCGAAAAGATTTAACCAGTCCCTGGCGAGAAAAGTAGGGGCATGCACACCATTGGTCACGTAGGTAATGGGATTTTCTTTGACCGGAATTTGCGGCCAGATGTAAGATTCCATTTCAGAAGCGACACTGCCATGAATTCGACTGACACCGTTATGAAAACGAGATCCTCGAAGAGCAAAAGCAGTCATGTTAAAACTGTTATCGGCTATTGGTGATTGTCCATAGTTCATGAAGTCATCAAACTCAAGATTAAGTCGTTTGCAAAAGCTTGAAAAATACTCAACCATTAAATCTTCTGAAAAAATATCATGTCCGGCAGGTACAGGAGTATGAGTTGTATAAACAGTGCCAGCGGCAACCTGCTCAAGTGCTGCTGCAAAGTCCATATTTTCGTTGGTAATTTCACGGCATCTTTCGAGAATTTGAAAGGCAGCATGACCTTCATTAATATGCCAGGCAGTGGGTTGTAAACCAAGTTCCCGAATCAACTTCACACCACCTATGCCAAGTACTATTTCCTGTTTGATACGGGTTGTTTTGTCGCCGCCATACAAACGGAAAGTTATCTGACGATCTTCTTCACTATTCGTTTGAATATTACTATCCAGAAAATACATCGTGGTATGGCCTGCCTGTGCTGTCCATGCCTTTAACTGAACCTCATGCCCGCCCATATCGACGCTGATGTTAAGTTTTTCACCTTTGTCATTTAGCACGCGTTTAATGGGAAGTTCGCTAAAGTGGGTTGTTTTGTAACTTGCGACCTGATTGCCGTACCCATCAATTTCCTGATTAAAATAGCCCTGTCGGTAGAGCAGGCCAATAGCAACGAAAGGTACGCCAAGATCACTGATTGCTTTACAGTGATCGCCCGCCAGAATGCCTAATCCTCCAGAATAGATCGGAAAGCTTTCGTGTAAACCGAATTCTGCACAAAAGTAGGCTATAAGGTCATTGTCAGCATCCAGGTAATCATCAATTTCATGATGAGTATTTTTAGCCAGGTAAGAATTGAAACTCGACATGACGCGTGAGTATTCTTCCATGAAGATATTGTCATTAGTGGCATCATCAACAATTTGTTGTGAGACACGACGCAGAAACACCTTGGGGTTATGGTCGCATTGTTCCCATAATGTATGGTCTAGCCGATAAAACAAACTTCGGGCATTCCTGTCCCAGCTGTACAACAGATTGTTTGATAGCTCTATTAACCCTGATAACGCTTTAGGAATCTGGGGACGAACTTCTAATTGAAAGGTAGTTGCTGTCATGAGTTTATTACCAGTTTTTATTTTTTTTAATTTTTCATTATCAAGTGATCACGTCTGGGTCCATTCTACCGGTACGAGTCTTAATTTGTGCCACATTATTTGCTATTTCAATTAAATCAGATAATACATTTTGAGTTTCACCATTTTGCTGAGAGACATCGGCTTCAAATTTTTCAATATATACTCGCAATGTTGCGCCCTCTGTACCTGTACCTGAGAGTCGATAAACTATCCTGGAACCATCGCTGAATAACAGACGAATACCCTGGTTACTACTGATACTGTTATCGACAGGGTCGGTATAACTGAAGTTGTCGCAATTCTCGATACGGTAGTTACCAAAAGATTGTCCTTGTAAATCATCCAGTGAATTAACAAGATGTAACATCAGGTCATCGGCTATTTGACTGTCTATAGCTTCGTAATCGTGACGACAATAGTAATTTTGTCCGAAATGAGCCCAGTGGTCCGTTACTATTTTAGCAACGGATTGCTTTTTAATGGCAATTAAATTCAACCAGAATAATACTGCCCACAGGCCATCTTTTTCTCTTACATGATCAGAACCCGATCCAAAACTTTCTTCCCCGCAAAGGGTGATTTTATTGTCGTCCAGTAAATTACCGAAAAATTTCCACCCGGTGGGTGTTTCATAACATTCAATGCCCAGTTTCTCAGCGACCCGATCAACTGCTGCACTGGTTGGCATTGAACGTGCGACGCCACTTAACCCACTTTTATATCCGGGTAGCAAGTGAGCATTGGCTGCCATAATGGCCAGACTGTCACTGGGGGTTACAAAAAAATTCTTACCGATAATCATGTTTCGATCACCATCGCCATCGGATGCTGCTCCAAAACTGTGTGTACTTTCGTTGCTCAGTAAACTAACAAGTTCATGTGCATGCACCAGATTGGGATCAGGATGCCCGCCACCGAAATCTTCCAGTGGTTCTGCATTAATTACAGTTCCTGGTTCTGCTCCCAGAATATTTTCAATAATCTCCATGGCATAAGGCCCGGTAATGGCATGCATGGCATCAAAACGCATAGTGAACCCGGAATCAAACATCGCCTTAATGCTATTAAAATCAAACAGGTGAGACATTAATTCTGCATATTCAGTGACCGGGTCAATAATTTCAACCAGCATGTCCCCGATGTTTATCTGACCCAGAGCATCCAAGTCTATATCCGCTGAATCTACCATATCGTAGGATGAAATATGTTGTGAATATTCATAAACAGCATCGGTGAAAGGGGTTGGAGCAGGGCCACCATTATTGATGTTGAATTTGATTCCAAAGTCAGCATTTGGACCGCCTGGATTATGACTGGCAGACAGGATAATTCCGCCTGCTGCTTTATGTTGTCGAATTAATGCAGAAACGGCTGGTGTGGATAATAATCCATTCTGACCTACTAACACTTTAGCGATGCCATTGGCAGCAGCCATTTTAAGAATAATTTGAATAGCCTGTTTATTGTAATAACGACCATCGCCTCCTAAAACCAGAGTTTCTCCTTTGATATTTTCAGCCACATGAAAAACAGACTGGACAAAATTTTCAAGATAATTGGTTTGTTGAAAAACCTTAACTTTTTTACGTAAGCCAGATGTACCGGGCTTTTGATCATTAAAAGCCTGTGTTGTGATTTTGTTAGTATTCATTGGGAATCTTTATAGTTAGTAATTGGTTTTAAATAAATATTTTCACTGAAAAAGTTATTTAGATAAATAACAAAGAGTACAGTTAATTTTAACAGAAATGGCGTTCATGTTTAACTATCTCTAGCTAATTGCTGACTTAAGTTGACGTTTTATAACCTATGAATACTATCAATGATTGGTACTGCCAGTGTTCACCTTTAATAGATGGGAAAGTTTTGAAAGTATATATTCCATGAGAATGCTAAGAGTCTCTGCTGGTAAGTCCTGTTTAACTTTTACACTATTCTAGATTAATGCTTCATTCGCCGGGTGTTATGTTTAAATATGAATGTATAAACATAGTTGATCTGAATTTAAAGTTAATATAAATTAATAAACTAGAAAGTACATTATCTTTGATAAAGAGACTTAAAGATGACTTATATTAAGTCAAAATATCTGATATATGATTTTAATTTTGTATCGTATCAATGCGGGTAGTAAGAAATATTACAAGTTAAAATTGCTAACAGGAATATTCGTTAAACGGGCAGGTTTACGGGTAAGAGTCTATTGGTCGTAATGTAATAACCTCTCGTCAGATATTGCCTTACAGTTTGTAATATATAAACCTAAACTGTTTGATAGTAGCTACTGTTATTGTGGTTATAATCTATCTAAATTGAATGGGGTGGGTGTAATAAAAAGTATGTTTTTATTACATATCTGTAAGTGGTTAATTAAGGGAATAGCCAATACAACGTGAATATTTTTAAATTTTTAATACTAGCTCTTCTGCCTTTAGCCCTGTTTGAAGTTGCTCAGGCGGAACAGCTTGTTGATGCTGCTGATGAACTTGTAGTCGTCATTCCAGACGACTATCCACCTTACTATATTCTAAATGAAAATGACCAACCTGATGGTTTCGCGATTAGAGTTTTTGAAGCAGTTGCTTTAAGGGCCGGCCTTCGATATCGCTATGAAATAAAACAAAACTGGACGGATGTTTGTACTGCTTTAAAAGATGGATCTGCAGATATTATTCCGATCTTAGGTCAAACATCAAAACGTCAGGAATATGCCCTTTTTACGTCGGCAGTTGAAACATTTCCAGTATCAATGTTTGTTCGAGATAGTAATGTTGATATTCATAAACTGGGTGATCTGAACAACCATAAAGTTGCTGTTGTGCAAGATGAATGTGGTCATCAATTATTGACAGACAGGAAAAAAATATCGTTATCGGTTTTCAGCAGTTTTCAAATTGCATTTCATTCTTTGATTAGTGGACAGGTGGATGCGATGGTCTACCCTCAAACGGTGATGCTTAATATTGTTAACGAATATGGACTAAACGATAAAATTCGTGTCATCAAACCTCCGCTTGCTGAGATTAAACGCGGTATTGCTGTTCACAAATCTGCACCACAGTTAAGGAAAAAACTCGAATTATCTCTACAGGCCTTCATTACCTCGGAACAGTATAAGCAGTTTTACCGGGAATGGTTTGTACACGAAAAACCCTTCTGGGATGTAGAAAAAGTATTCTGGTCAATGGCTGTGTTGATGGCCTTTTTAATCGCTATTTTTCTGATTTTTAGACAGCGTGAACTGATGTCATTGAATGCTTCATTACAACAGCAGATAGATGATGCAACAAATCAACTGAGTAGAAGTAATGACTACCTGAGAGATTTGACCGTAACGGATACTTTAACCGGCATCAGCAACCGGAGGGCCTTTGAGAATAGTTTGCAAGAATTAATGAGCCAGGCTCAGCGTTACCAGAGCAATTTTTCGATGTTGATATTTGATATTGATAATTTCAAGAGATTGAATGACGAGTATGGCCATGATATGGGTGACAGAGTTTTGAAAGAACTGGTTGATCGTATCAATGAAATTGTTCGAGATGTTGATGTGTTAAGTCGATGGGGGGGCGAGGAATTTACCATTCTCATGTTACAAACAGATCAAGTGGGTGCATTAAGAATGGCTGAAAGATGTCGCCATATTGTGGCAGATACGCTATTCGATGAAGTGGGGCCTGTGACTATCAGTTTAGGTGTAACAGGATATTTACCTGATGATAATGAGCGAAAATTTTTCAAACGTGCTGATGATGCGCTGTATCAGGCGAAAGCCGAGGGTAAAAACCGCGTAGTGTGGATTGGAAATCAAAAATTAAAATAATTTAACCCCTTTTAGTTTCCCCATTCGTTTCCTGAATACATTAACCCTTTGGAGACGAATATGTACTATCCCAACACCAAGAAAAAATTAGCATTAGCAGGGCTATTGATAAGCTTGTTAATCTCTTCCTGTGCTCAGGATCAAAAACAAATTGAGCAGTCAGAGTCGGTTTCATCTTCTGAAGCATTAACATCCCATGTTCTTTCCCGTCATCAACTGCGGCAATATCACGAACAGGAAGTGAAAGCTAAAATGCTTAAGGCTGAATCTATCGGGAGTTCAAAACGAGTAGAAAATATTAAAAGAAGCCGGGTTATGTCAATGGCCCCAATGGGTGACTTTGTATCACAGGGTAGCTTTAATAAGCTTAACCGGGATGAATACGGGAAAATTAATCAAAATAGTGTGAAACTGGTTACTGA
Source organism: Gammaproteobacteria bacterium (assembly GCA_018669845.1). GTDB lineage: Bacteria > Pseudomonadota > Gammaproteobacteria > JACNJF01. The sequence goes on from JABHSO010000189.1 coordinate 53,388, forward strand.
AGACCCTGTGTCTACATTCAGTATTGATGTTGATACAGGTGCCTATGCTGTAGTCAGACGTCACTTAAATCAGGGTTTGTTACCGCCTAAAAATGCAGTACGGATCGAAGAGCTGATCAATTATTTTGATTATCAATATCCAAAACCTCGTGATTCTGAGGCACCTTTTTCCGTATCAACTGAACTGGCTCCCACTCCCTGGAACAAAAATACTCATCTGTTACAGGTTGGTTTACAGGGTTATCTACCAGTAAATGAAACACGATCAGCAGCTAACCTGGTATTTTTGTTAGATGTATCGGGTTCTATGAATGCTACCGATAAGCTGCCGTTATTAAAAAATGCATTTCGTTTACTGGTTAACCAGCTCAGTGAACAGGATAGCGTCTCAATCGTTGTGTATGCAGGTTCATCTGGCGTAGTACTGGAACCTACAAAGGGAAACTTGAAGGGTAATATTTTAGCTGCACTAGACAAACTCTCAGCAGGCGGTTCAACTCATGGTTCTGCTGGTATCCAGCTGGCTTACAGCATGGCTGAACAATCATTCATCAAGGGTGGTATCAACCGGGTTATTCTGGCCACTGATGGTGATTTTAATGTTGGCACCGTAAATCATGAGTCTTTGCTGGATTTAATTGAAAGTAAAAAAGCGAAGGGAATTTCGTTGACCACCCTGGGTTTTGGGCAAGGAAATTATAATGATCACCTGATGGAGCAGCTAGCTGATCATGGTGATGGTAATTATGCATATATCGATAACTTGAATGAAGCCAGAAAAACCTTGGTAGAACAGATTTCTGCAACACTTGAAACCATAGCAAAAGATGTGAAAATTCAGCTTGAATGGAATCCATCGATAATTTCTGAATATCGGCTGATTGGTTATGAGAATCGACTGTTAAACCGGGAGGATTTCAATAATGATAAGGTTGATGCCGGAGAGATTGGAGCTGGGCACACAGTGACTGCATTGTATGAAATAACATTTGCAGGTGCAGTACAAACACGTATAGAAGCTCTACGTTATCAATCGGGTAATGAATTTACCCGGTCAGCTTCCAATGAAATTGCATACCTTAAACTGCGCTATAAAAAACCCGGTGAAACTAACTCACGTCTTATTCAACATGCTCTTGGCAATAAAGATATAACTACAGAAATTGATAAGGCTTCTGATAGCCTGCGCTTTGCGGCTTCAGTTGCTGCTTTTGGTGAGCTATTACGAGGTGGTAATAACCTGCAACAGTTTGGTTATCAGGATGTACTCAATCTTGCCCGATCTGCACGTGGTTTTGATAAACACGGTTATCGTGGAGAGTATGTCAGGCTGGTTGAACTTGCTGAAGCACTGGACACTAGCAGCTAAAGCCCCGACACTAGTTGTATGACGCAATCAACGCTAACAGATGAAGATTTATATGCAGCCTATCGTGGTGGTGATATGGCTGCATTTGATCAATTGTATTCGCGTTATCGGCAACCACTTTACCTGTTTTTGCTGCGTCGAGGTCACACAGAAACAGTCGCTGAAGATGTTTTCCATGATTGCTGGATAAGGGTGATTGATCATGCTAAAAGTTTTGAGGCTGACAACTTCCGAGCCTGGGTGTATGCCATAACCCGTAATTTGAGCACGGATAGTTTTCGTAAAGCTAATATTCGACTCAATGAAGAATATGATGAAGAGTCAGGTGTGAATTGTCATTTTTCCACTGAAAAAATACAGCAGGATGTTGATTGTATAGAACTGATTAAGTCAAGTGTATCCACCTTACCGGTTGAGCAAAGAGATGTGTTTTTGCTCAAGGAAGAAGCTGGTTTAAGCTTGCAGCAAATTGCCGATGTAATGGCTGTAGGCCGTGAAACAATAAAAAGTCGTATTCGATATGCGATGAGCCAACTCAAGAAGCTGATGGCGGAGTGTCTATGAACGATAAACACGAAAAAGCTATTGTGGATTTATATCGTCAGTCCAGGACTGAGCAACCTTCTGAATTTATGGATAAACGCATACGCCGGGCTGCCAAACGAAAACTGTATAAAAGTAGAAAACAATGGGTCTGGTCATTGTCCACGGCTGCAGTTCTGGTACTGAGTTTTACGGTTGTGCTAAACCTGCTTGATGTCGAGTCAGAAATTTCGCAAATAGTAGAGCAGGAAGAATTAAAGCGGCAAGTTATAAAAAAGAACAGGGTAGAATCACAGCAGAGAGTGGTTCCAAAATTTGCACCAATATTGGAAAGCCAACCATTGATACTTGAAGAACAACATTCAATGCAGGACTTTGCTTCAGAACGTACGCAGAATTTACAACAACGAAAACGAAAGTTACTCTCTAGACCCCGACACCAAAAAGAGAAAGCAGAAAGTTTATCGTTTGATGCTGTTGTAAGCTCGGGTGCAGGTTTAAGTGATAGTGAGAATGTGAAAATACACATTCCACAACTTCCGCTAACACTCGGCGGTTTACTCGACCTGGATAACTCACTTCAAGGAGAAAAATTGAAGAGTGGCCTGATTAAGTTATATTTGAAGAATCTATTAATATTAACGCTATTGCCTGGTGAGTCTGAATTTACATTTAAAGCCTGGCCGGGTTCAGAAATTTTGGGTGTAGAAGTTGACTGGAGTGTAACGGAGCAAAACCTGGATAACTGCAACGAATTAACAGGGCAAACTGTATGTTCACTCAGTGATCAGGTTAAAGCGGTATATATCTTTAACCAGCTCGATCATATTCTCTGGTCAGTCAATCGTGAGTAAAAAGTTTGAACGACTATTTTTTGCATTATGGCCTGATCAGTTAGTCCGGGATCAGCTCTCGGAAGTATTTAAAGGTGTTCCTGAACTAGCCGGGCAGGGAAGGCAGATGGTTTCATCGAATCTACATATTACATTGCACTTTCTGGGTAATATTCCATTATCAAAGGTGGGCTGTTTTATTGAACAGGCCAATAAAATCCAATGTTCTTCCTTTGAATTAAAAATAGATCGTCTGGGTTATTTTAAAAAGCCAAAAATTAGCTGGTTAGGGCCGGTTAAGATTCCGCCTGCATTACTAAAATTACAGTTTACTCTGGGTGAGAATATTAATCTTTGTGGCTTTCAACCGGAATCAAGACGCTTCCAGCCGCACGTGAGTATGGCACGGAAAATTAATCAGGCAGTGATAACCGATCAGATAATGCCTGTTCACTGGAAGGTTGAACGTTTTGCTCTGGTGAAATCCATTTCACTGGAAACTTCAGTGAAATATGAGCCTAAGATGTTTTTCCCACTGAGATAAAAGTCGCTGAGTCGTTAAGGCATTAATTTTGTGATACAGATTTTTGTATATCAATGAAGTTAAGCAAGGTAAATTACTGTAATACTGAATTTACTTTAAAACAGACGGTCAATAACTATAAATAATGAGAGCCTGGTAATGAAAAATTTATTGATGATTTCACTATGTTTAATGTTGAGTCAGGTTTCAGCAGAGACTCCAAAACCTGGTGAATACCTGGGCGCTCAAACATCTGAAACACCACACTGGTTTAAAGATAGCTTTCTTGAGTTTGAAGAAGATGTGGCTGAAGCTGCTGATGAAAATAAACGTGTGATGATTTATTTTCATCAGGAAGGCTGCCCATATTGTGCAAAACTGGTGGATGAAAACTTTTCAAAACCAGAAATTGTGAGTTTTGTACTTAAGAATTTTGATGGAATAACTATTAATATGTGGGGTGACCGTGAAATAGTCTCTGTAGGAGGAAAAACGTTTACTGAGAAAACTTTTGCTGAAGCCCTTAAAGTTCAATATACCCCGACCTTATTATTTCTGAATGAACAGGGGCGGACGATATTACGTTTGAATGGTTATTACCCACCGACTAAATTTCGTCAGGCTTTACAGTATGTTGCTCAAAAACAGGAAACTAAACAGAGTTTTAATGAATTTATGTTAGCTCTGCAACCCTCAAAATCCGGTTCGTTAATATCTGAAGATTTTTTTAGTCAAAATACAGATTTGGCTGCCTTTTTGATTCAGGCTGAGAAACCTTTAGCTGTCTATTTTGAATCAGCAGATTGTGCAGAATGTGCCATTCTTCACTCGCGTGTCTTATCGGATTTGCCAACCCGTCAATTAGTCAATGAAATGAATAATGTACAACTGGATATTTACTCTGACGCTATGTTAACAACCATTGAAGGTGAGCGAATTTCTCACAGAGATTATGCAAAAAAGCTGAATATCGGGTACACCCCTTCGGTAGTTTTATTCGATAAAAAGGGTAAGGAGGTGCATAGAGTAGAAGGCTTTTTGAAAACTTTCCATTTCCAGTCATCACTGGCTTATGTGCTGGAAAAGGCTTACCTGAGCCAGCCAAACTTTCAGCGATATATTAGCACCCGCGGTGAAGAGTTAAGGGCGTTAGGTTTTGATACCGATATCTGGGGTTATGAATCTGCTTATCCGGCTGATTTATCGAAATAAGAGACGGGTTTTAGCTCTCTCAAGTAAATATAGAAAGTAGACCAGCCCGCCTGGTATATCTATGCGGGTTTTGAGGTTTAATTGCAGTAAATTTCCCAGAAAAAATTTAATTACGTCCTATAATTTCATTAACCATAGAAACTAAATTGGCCATTCATTCACTGTGTGTGAATTAAATGGAAAGTTAACAGTTGTTAGCGGGTCAATTTCTATAACAATAAAGGTTATGTACCTTGAACTATTTTATTCTTATTTCATTCTCTTAAAATTATATGAGTCGACATTTGCAGGCTAATATCAGTGATGAACAGAAAAATGAAATTCTGTATCAAATGGCTGAGTTAGCGTTATCAGAGTCAGCTAGCCTGATTTCTTCACAGGGGCATAGTAAAGTTAAATTTACTGTTGATTCAATAGGGTTGAAATCTAAACAGGGTCTGGATAGTCTTTTTAACCCCCAGAAACCTGATATGTTAGCGGTATGTCACCGTGTTGACGGAGTATGCTCTGGTCATATCGTATTTTTGCTTGAGGAACAATCTGCTCTGGTATTTACAAAAGAAGTTTTAAACGAAGGTGATCAGATGCAGGAAATGTCTGAAATGGAAGAAGAAGCATTGACTGAAATTGGGAATATTATCATTAATAATTTTCTGGGTAATTATGCACAGATTTTAGATGAGTCAGTGAGTACGGTCATTCCAACTCTAAAACGTAGACATTATATTCAGTTGGTCGATGAGTTAAGTAATGAACCTGATGATAAAGAGTTCTACATTGTGAAATTTTCACTCGAAATTGCGACCCATAGTTTCTGTGCTTTTATTCTGTGGTTTGATCATTTTTGTCAGTTAGGTAGTAGCGAGACTGAACAGCAGAAAATGACTACTTTAAAAGACTGATCTCGGCTGATGCAAAACATGTTACAACAATTTGATAGTTTGACTAGAGATGCAATGCTCTTTGATGCTATTGATTCAGGTTTAATTGTATTGAACCAGAAAGGAGAAGTGGTTGTCTGGAATAAATGGATGATACAGCACAGTTTTATCGATTCTGAAAAAGCTCTCAAACAAACTTTTTTAATGTTGTTTCCTGATATGAGTAAACGACTGCAAATGGCTGTGAGTGATGCTCTTTCTCAGCACTTAAGTTCGATTATCTCTGCCAGGTTAGAGCTATCAGTTTTACCACTGTATCAGAATGAAGAAAGTTTCCAGCTAGATAAAAGGATTCCTCATTCGCTGACAGTAACTCCAGTACAAATGCAACAACAGCATTGGTGCCTGATACAGGTTAAAGATGCTACCCGGCGAGAAAACATGGAGATTGCATTGAAAAGGACAGTACTTGAAATTGATACCATGGTTTCAAAATCAAAAGAGCAGGAATTTCAATTACAAACAATTCTGAACAATACCTTAGATTCGATTGTTATCCTGAATCGACTGGGCAGAATCAGCGGTTTCTATAGTTCAGCCCAGAAAATGTTTGGTTACAGCGAATATGAATTACTTGGCAAACCACTTTCTGTACTTTTTCCATCACCTTTTAATCGAAGTTTTGAAATGCTCATCAATGAAGCAAAAGATGATGAACCATTTAGCGTGTTTGAACAGGCTAAATCATTGAAATCAAATGGTGAAATTTTTCATTCAGATATTGCTATTAACTCAATATTTGAAGGTGAGGATATGCAGTTCATCATTACCATTAAAGATATTACTGAGCGTCAAATAGCACAGGATGCCCTATACCGGGAAAAAGAGCAGGCGCAAGTTACGTTAAGCAGTATTGCTGATGGAGTGATCACCACTGACATTATCGGGCAGATTAATTTTATAAATCCAGCGGCACTTAAACTGACCGGGTATAAACATGAAGAGCTGATAAATAAAAGGATTGACCGGGTAATTACCATACAGTCAGATAATAATTTGTTTCCTGTTTTTCAGTGTATCGAAAGTGGGCAACAGGTCGATTCTATTTCGGGTGATGTGCTAATTTCTAAAAGTGGTAGCCAGTTGGTCATTCATCAGGTTGCTTCCCCTATACATAATCAGCTTGGTGATATAATTGGCGCGGTCATGATTTTCCGTGATGTGAGTAAGTCTCACCGCCTGGCTAGCCGGTTATCATGGCAGGCGAGTCATGATGAATTAACCCAGCTATTTAATCGTCGTGAGTTTGAAAATCAGCTTGAAAGATTTATTGACTCTGCCCGCAATGAATCTTCACAGCATTGTCTGTGTTACATGGACCTGGATAAGTTTAAGGTAGTGAATGATACCTGTGGACACGCAGCGGGTGATGAACTGTTACGCCAGTTAGCAGATATTTTCCGTACCAAAATTCGAGGTGCTGATACCTTGTCTCGTTTGGGCGGAGATGAATTTGCAATTATTTTAAATAAATGCGGACTGGGCCCTGCGGTAAATATAGCTGAAGAGATTCGAGCGACAATTGAAGATTTTAGATTTGGCTGGGATGACCAGTCATTTCAGGTTGGTATTAGTATCGGCCTGGTACTGATAGATATAGATAGCCCAGATCAGGAAGAAGTGTTTAAAGCTGCCGATTCAGCCTGTTATGCGGCTAAAGAAGCAGGAAGAAACCGCGTCCATATCTATAGCCCAGATGATACCGAAATATCACAACGCCGTGGTGAATCACGCTGGATGGTGCGGATTCAAAATGCACTGGATCAGGATCGATTTCAACTTAATTACCAACCTATTATTGGAATTTCAGAAGGTTCTGCTGATAGTATTCACTATGAAATACTGCTGCGTATGCTGAGTGAGGATGGAGAACTAATTCCGCCCGGTGCTTTTATGTCGTCAGCAGAGCGTTATTTGTTAATGCCCAAGATTGATATCTGGGTTATAGAAAATTTATTTTGCTGGTTAAGTCAACACGGTGATTATAATTCATCAGATATTTTTGCTATTAACCTGTCAGGGCAGTCGCTGGCTGATGAGTCATTGTTATATAGAATTAAACAACTTTTTAATGAATATTCGATACCGGCTAAACGAATCAGTTTTGAAATTACAGAAACAGCTGCCATTAGTAATTTATCACAGGCTCAAGTTTTTATAGCGGAGTTGAAACAGCTCGGTTGCAAGTTTGCATTAGATGATTTTGGTAGTGGTTTAAGTTCATTTGCCTATTTAAAATCACTGCCTGTGGACTATCTGAAAATTGATGGGGCTTTTGTGAAAGATATGGTGGACGACCCAATCGACAGGGCCATGGTTGAATCTATTCATAATATTGGCAGTGTGCTCAAGCTTAAGACTATCGCTGAGTTTGTTGAAAATGCAGAGATTTTAAGTGCATTGAAAGAGGTTGGGGTAGATTTTGCACAAGGGTATGGAATTGCTCGACCTAAACCTTTGCCTACCGATGGTTCTAAGCTGTTTTAATATCCTGAAATAAGTTCTACAAATTCAGGCTTGAGCCAGGGAACGTTTAGTATCCTCGTTACTTTCAATATTGCCTTGTCGAGAATAACTGGATGCGTTATTTGCCAGATCGTGTCCCGATAATAGCCGGATAGACTGTTTAACTCTGTGCTGATTTTTTTCTACGATCAGTGCATTAATCAGTAGAGATTTTTCAAGCTCTTTTAGTTTTTCAGTTAAGATTTTTTTTTGATTCTTGAGGTGTGAAGCATCGTTACATGCCTTAATGCAATTATTTAAACCTTCATCACTGAGTTCGTAACCATATTCTGTAAGGGTATCAATCTGAAGTTGTTGGGTTTTCTCAATAAGTTCTGGATTTAACTGTTGCTTTTCAAGCAATTCATTTAATTGCTGTGTACTGTTATTTGAAATAGCTGTTTTTATATCAGATAGATACTGGATGTAACTGGAAACCTGATGGATTTGCTGGGTTAAAATATGATCGATTTTTTTACCACACTGGGTAGCTTGACTCGTGTTCATACTAGTACCATTGAAAAGATTGACTGAAAAAAATTATCATTTCCTTAACTTCAACTATCAGGATAAAAGACTTTCGATTTCTGCAAATTTTTGTGCGATCACTTCCGGGTTAGGTTGGTACTCACCATTTGCCAGAGCTGTTTTAATGCTTTCGATTCGACTGCTATCAACTTCTGGTAATTTCTCCATCTGTTCAAGCATTTTACTTGAAGAAAGATCCACTACAGCTGAAGCTGGGCTGGCTGTGGCGTTACCTGAAGAGGCATTAGCAGAGTTTTTAGCACGTTGCTCAAGTGGCTGATTGGGTGCTTTTATTCGGTTGTTAGTGTTAATTGCGTCGGTCATCATATTCTCCAGAGTATTCTACCCAATCTTGTTATCGGCCGATTATGGATAAAGTTTAGTGTTTTTAACAGTTTTATCATTAAAGATTTACACTCACCTGGCCTTCTGATGAGACGGTGCCTTCTATTATCTTGTTTGACTGCTTGTTTCTAACCTTTACTAATTGTCCCAGGCTGGCAGATTGTAATGCCAGACCTGTTGATTTTATCTGTAACCCATTGATTTTCAATAAAATTGTTACTGTTTGCCCCGATGTCACTAAATGTTTAGCGGCGACATTGGCAGAATTTAAAATGCTATTTGATGATAGATTACGTTTAGCCTGTAATCTGTCTAGTGAATCAATCTTTCTAAAATATCCCTGATGTAAGTCCGTAATTTTCTTTTTACGGAAATGAATACTTTTAGCGTCAATAGATTGACCTTTTATCAAGGGCGTTTTAGTCACCGCAATGTCATCATAGATATCAATTCGAACAGGAAGGTGTATTTGCCAGTTTACTGGAGCTTTGCAGCGAATAGTTAATGAAGTATTCCCCATCACTTTTTGGCTACGGGTAAACTTAATATCAAGAGATTGAGCACAGGGTTTCAAGTTAAGACGCTTATCCAGCAGTGACAGCACAAATCTGGCTTCATAAGGTGATTCATAGGTATAATCTGCAAGAAAATATTCTGCCTGAATACTAATAGATGTCAGGCTTTGACGCTCGGCTTTTGCCAGGTTGTTAAAAGCTGATGAAAACAAAATGATAATCAGCAAGATGTTGGCTTGTTTTTTATTCATTTCAACTATACTCAATATTGTTAATTAGTAATGTCTATTAGTAAGGGGCTTGAGATGGTTTGCAGTGAGAAGCACATTAGCACTGTCAATTTTTTACCCAATCTAGTCTTAATATTCATTACAAAAGATAAAAGCAATATTAGTGCCAAATAATAGTAGGTGCAGTCCTAAAGAAATTTAGCAAGCTGTCGACAACGTATACATATATATTTAGAGGATTATTTCATGTCAGGTGTAATGGCGAGTGTTGATCAACGCACACAATTAGCAGGACGAAACCGTCTGGAATTATTGATGTTCAGGTTATCTGGTTCTCAGCTGTATGGTATTAATGTTTTTAAAGTAAAGGAAGTTCTACAGTGTCCTCCACTGTCAACTGTGCCTCAGTCTCACCCGGTTGTTCGTGGAATATCTAATATTCGAGGCCATACCATCAGTATCATGGACTTGAGCATGGCCATTGGAGGCAGTCCTGTAACTGATATTGAAAATGCATTTGTTATTATCTCGGAATATAACCGCAGTATTCAGGGATTTCTGGTTAAAGAAGTAGAGAGAATTGTAAATTTAAACTGGAAAGATATGTTACCCCCTCCCGCGGGCGCTGCAGGAGCCAGTTATTTAACAGCAGTGACTTACGTCAATGAAAAAATGGTTGAAATTATTGATGTAGAAAGGGTTTTGGCCGAGGTTATGGGAGCTAAAGAAAATGTATCTCAGGATATTCTGGATAGTGCTGAACTCGATCCAGAAATTGAAAAGAACCTTATACTGGTGTCAGATGACTCTCTGGTAGCTCGAAAGCAGGTTTGCAGAACCATTGAAAATGAACTGCATCTGGAAACTGTAACGACTAAAGATGGCAAGGAAGCAATCGATTTATTGAAATCATGGGCAGATAATAATGACCCACAGTTACACAGACTGGCTATGATAATTTCAGATATTGAAATGCCAGAAATGGATGGTTATACATTTACCACTGAAGTTAGAGCGGATGAAAGGTTGAAGCATCTTTTTATCATATTGCATACATCAATGAGTGGTGTATTCAATCAAACGATGGTGGACCGGGTAGGTGCCAATAAATTTATAGCAAAGTTTGAACCTGATATTCTTGCGCAAGCTGTTATAGATACTCTTAAAGAAGTGACCTGAATAGTATTGCTTCTGACAGCTAGTTAAAATCATGTGATTTATTCAAGGCAATAACTGCTATCCACTGGCTAGAAATATAAGTCAGGTATGGGCAGTTGTTGGTAGGGTCCGCCGTGCGCACCATTGAATTTGCTTACTTACATCATTGGTGCTCACGGCGCACCTTACAAAACCTCAGCAAAGCTACTCTTCTTTAGGCATGCCTATATATCATTAATATTAAGAATTGATTTCCACACCTTATATTTTTTAAATTAGGTGGCAAATATGGGCCTGAACAGGTTGCCACCTTGCCGCTAAAATAGCTTCATAAATACCCTGATAAAGGCTAACTGACTGAATTATAAGTATTAAATTTCAGTTGGCACTTTCCCTGCAATAAATCCTGTAATTATTAACAGGTCAATCAAATGTCCATAATCGATAGAGCTTTTTCAATACACGATGATGCAATGATATTGCGTTCCCATCGTACCAGCATTCTTGCTGCGAATATTGCGAATGCAGATACCCCTGATTATAAAGCTCGTGATATGGATTTTTCTTCGATGTTAAAACAGGCTGCAACAGGGCAGGGAAATAAACTCAATATGGCTCGAACAAATGAATCACATTTGTCAGCAGGTTCAGCTCACATTGATCCAGATATTAAATATAGAAATCCGTTACATGCATCTCTGGATGGAAATACAGTTGACTCTCATGTTGAGCAGGCCAAGTTTTCTGAAAATGCAGTTCAATATCAAACCAGTTTAACCATGTTAAATGGAAAAATACGCGGTTTGAATTTAGCCATTAAAGGACAGTAATCATGGGTTTATTAGCAAATTTTCAAATATCCGGTAGTGCGATTAGTGCTCAGTCTATGCGCTTAAACACCACAGCCAGTAACATGGCTAATGCAGAAACTGTTGCTAGTAGTGAACAGGAAGCTTATCGAGCTCGCGAAACCGTGTTTCAAAGTTATCTTTATGATAAAGCACGACCTGCTGAAGCTGGCGTGGCAATGCTGGGAGTGGTTGAGTCTGCAGCAGCAATTCGCACACAGTATGATCCAGAAAATCCCCTGGCAAATGAACAGGGTTATGTATTTACCAGTAATGTGGATACCGTCGAAGAAATGGTCAATATGTTATCCTCTTCACGTTCCTATCAAAATAATGTTGAAGTATTAAATACATCTAAAGAACTGATGGTCCGGACTTTGTCGCTAGGAAATTAGGACAGGTAGTGTAGAGAAATGAAAGAGGTTTAATCATGACTGAAATTGATAACAAACAAATCTATACCGATCTGGGTTTAACTAAAACCACGTCAACTGATTCTAAAGGCAATGATGAGCTGGGACAGGCTGAGTTTCTTGAGCTAATGACTGCTCAACTCCAGTACCAGGATCCTTTGGAGCCCATGGAGAATGGAGATTTTATCGCTCAAATGGCTCAGTTTGGTACGGTGAGTGGTATTGGTGATCTTAATACAGCATTTGCTGAAATGAGTACTGCTTTTCAATCTAACCAGGCCTTGCAGGCTTCTACCATGGTCGGTCGAAATGTGCTGATCCAGGGTGATCAACTAAGTGTGAGTGAAGCGGGAGATATGCAGTTATCTATAGATCTTCAGGATTCGGCCAGTGAAGTGGTTGTGAATATTACGGATGATCGGGGTCAACTGGTGCATCGAATGGAACTAGGATATCAACAGGCCGGATTTTTGAATATTCAGTGGAATGGTCTTAATAGTGATGGTGCTCGTGTTCCACCAGGACGTTATACAGTATCAGCAGAAGCTCATCAGGGTGATGTGGTATCTGCTGTAGAGACCTTGATTCCGGTACAGGTGGAATCGGTTACTTTGGGTCAGGCAGGTCAGGATTTAACTTTAACAGTTTCAGAGCTGGGTGATATTAGTATGAGCCAGGTCCGGAAAATTATGTAACAACGCTAGAGGAATAATAAGATGTCATTCAATACAGCACTAAGCGGACTTCAGGCCGCATCGATAGATTTAAGTACTACCAGTAATAACATTGCGAATGTAGCAACCACGGGTTTTAAATACTCTCGTGCTGAATTTGGTGATATTTTTGCAGTATCTCCTTTTGGTAACTCACCCACCGCAGTTGGTAATGGTGTTCAGGTTGATAATGTCAGCCAGCAGTTTTCACAGGGTAACCTGCGATTTACCGATGCCAGTCTGGACATGGCTATCAGTGGACAGGGTTATTTTGTTATTAGTCAGGATCAGGTAGGAGCCAGTTTCTCCTACTCCAGAGCAGGTGAGTTCAGGGTCAATGCTGATGGTTATATTGTTAATAACGACGGACAGTTTCTACAGACTTTTCCGGTGGACGGGAGTGGTAATGTGACTTCGACCAGTTTAAATACCACCACCGCTTTGCAGTTGCCCACTTCAACCGGTTCGCCTCAACCGACTAATGAAATTGAAATTGGACTTAACCTGTCAGCCAGTTCTACCGGTCTTGATCCCGCATTATTTGATCCTGCACAAAGCACTACCTTTACTAACTCAACTTCGTCAACAGTTTTTGATTCTCTCGGTGAGTCTCATGTAATGAGTTATTATTTTGTCAAAGATTTACAGGGTTCTGGCACTAATGCATTGCCGGGTGATCCGAATCAGTGGCAGGTTTTCACTTACCTGGATGGAGCCCCGCAAGATGTTGCGGGCGGTAACACCATTAGCCATCCCAATGGAAGTCCACCCGTTAATATTAATCAAGATTCAGCTCAGTTAAGTTTTCTGGCTGACGGTAGTTATAACGTTTCAACACCAGCCACTTTAACCAGTGACCCTATAGCACTGTCAAATGGTGCCAATGATCTGGTTATAACTCATGATTTCGCCAACAATGGAACAACTCAGTATGCGGCTAATTTCTCGGTAAATACGTTAGATCCCAATGGATTTTCAACGGGTCGTTTGACTGGACTGGATATTTCTGAAGAAGGGCTGGTACGTGCTTCCTATACTAATGGAACTTCAATTCCGTTGGGTAAAATAGCCATGGCAGATTTTCCTAACAGTCAGGGTCTGGCGAATGTAGGTAGTGCCTCCTGGACAGAAACCATCGGTTCTGGTTCGGTTATTAGTGGTGAAGCCGGTAGTGGTCGATTTGGATTAATTCAATCTGGTGCACTCGAAGCATCCAATGTGGATCTGACTCAGCAACTGGTCAACCTTATTACTGCACAACGTAACTTTCAGGCTAATGCGCGTTCGATAGAAACAGCGAACACGTTAACCCAGACCATTATTCAGATTCGATAGCCTTGAACTAACACCGAGATAAAGTCATGGACCGTTTCCTCTACCTTGCAATGAATGGCGCTAAAAATGCGTTACATGCCCAGCAGACAAATGCTAATAATCTGGCGAATGCGAGCACGGTAGGTTTCAAATCTCAGCTGGATCATTTTCAGTCTGAAGCGGTCTATGGCCCTGGTCATGCAACTCGAGCTTATGCTAGTGATATGAATTCAGGTGTTGATTTTAAACATGGTCCGGTGATGACAACCGGGCGTGAACTGGATGTTACTATTAATGGTGAAGGCTGGTTTGCGGTACAGGCTGCTGATGGTTCTCAGGCCTATACTCGTAGAGGTGATTTCAAAACTGATCCTACCGGTCTTTTACTTAATGGATCTGACCAGATTGTGATGGGCGAGGGTGGCCCTATCACAATCCCTGATTTTGAAAGCCTGGTTATAGGTCGAGATGGAACCATCAGTATTCGTGCCAAAGGTCAGGCTGCCAATGCGCTGGTCGTGGTGGATCGTCTGAAAATGGTAAAGCCGGAACAGAGTAATCTCGAAAGAGGCAGTGATGGACTATTTCGTACCCGAGATGGGAACGAAGCACCTCTCGATGCAACAGTCACTTTAACCAATGGTGCACTAGAAGCCAGTAACGTTAATACAGTCGATGCGATGGTGAAAATGATGGAATATGCCAGGTTCTACGAAACACAGGTTAAATTAATGAGTGTTGCAGAAGAAAATGATGCTTCCAGCTCTCGATTGATGAGGTTAAGTGGTTAACAAGTTTTATGAGTAACTGAAAGGTCAGGATACCGGGGCATTGGTAAGATACGGGCGTACTTATCGAAGAAGGTTTAATCCTGACTTTTCATTATTAAATTAGCCTTAATTTAAAAGAATCTGATTACCTCGAGTTTGGTTATTAACCATCACATTTTGACAGACTTTCGATAACAAAAGTTCATAGATAGTGAGTGAACAGAAGGTAGACTCTACTGTTACTTCCCCTTTAACCAAATGTCTATATGCAGTGGTCAAAATAACACGCTCCTGTAAAACTGCACGTCGACCCAGTTTCCCTTCAAGCCTGATAGATTTGGTATCTATTGATTTAAAAAATTTTTTATTTTTATTCAAACTATCAAAAACAAGTCCAAAAAATGCCTGTTTTTTGATCTGAATCAATATTATTAAATACTTGGTTATTTTCTTAAATTACCTACTTCTATATTTGATATATGTCATGTTTATAAAATATGTAGGGACTAAAGTGCGGCTGTCGAGTAAACGCACTAGTTATGGCTTTATCAATCACTAAACGTAATTTGATTTTTGGGAAGGAGTTCGCTTCCCTTCCTGTTCGTCCGCCATGGGCGATCAATGAACCTGAGTTTGTTGATACCTGCACCCGTTGTGGTGAGTGCGTGAAACAATGTCCTGTAAACGTTATTCGAATTGCCGATGCTTCTTTTCCCGAAATGAATTTCTCCACCTCCGGCTGTGATTTTTGTGAAGTTTGTGTGGCAGTTTGTATACCCGGCGCTCTAAAACTTGGGCAAGTCGCACCCTTTGATTCGATTGCAGTTATCAACAATGAGTGTTTTTCAGAACGGGGCGTAATTTGCCGATCTTGCGGAGAAGCCTGTGAAATACAGGCTATACATTTTAAACAGGTAGTGGGTGGTGTCACCCATGTTGTGATGAATACTGATAGCTGTAATGGTTGCGGTGAGTGCGTCAGTATTTGTCCTGCCAATGCAATTACCATTAAACATAGACATTAATTTTAGGTTATATATATGAGTGATTACAACATATGTGGCGTGGTAATTCATGCTACTGCTGAGAAAAAAGCAGCCATTGAAAAAGCACTGGCAAATACTGATGGCGTAGAAGTTCATGCCAATACAGAACAAGGCAAGCTGGTGGTCACCGTAGAGAGTGATGATAACTATTATGTTGCAGACATCATAGAAAGTTTTAAAGATATTGATGGAGTGCTCACTGCGTCGATGATTTACCAATTTTGCGATAAACCGAATACCACTAACCAGGGGATGCCCGCATGAAACTAAATAGACGAGATTTTATTAAAACGAATGCAATTGCGGCCACAGCGGCTGCTGCTGGTGTCACTATTCCTGGGATGAATCAGGCTCTTGCCAAGGGGCCGGATGATATTCGTTGGGATAAAGCAGCCTGTCGTTACTGTGGAACGGGTTGTAGTGTATTGATTGGTACTAAAGATGACCGAATAGTAGCAACTCAGGGTGACCCTGATGCTCCGGTTAATAAAGGTTTGAACTGTATCAAAGGATATTTTCTGTCTAAAATTTTATACGGAAAGGATCGTTTAACTCAGCCTCTGTTACGCAAAACAAATGGCAAATACGATAAAGAAGGTGATTTTGAAGCTGTTTCCTGGGATGAGGCTTTTGATGTGATGGCTGAAAAATTCAAGGCTGCCCAAAAGAAGACTATGGAAGAGAACAAAGGCAAACCTGTTGAGAAAATGACTTCTCGAGTCGGTATGTTTGGTTCTGGTCAATGGACAATCTGGGAAGGTTATGCAGCTTCTAAATTATTTAAGGCCGGTTTCCGTTCTAATAACCTGGACCCAAATGCCCGCCACTGTATGGCTTCGGCAGTAGGCGCGTTTATTCGTGGATTTGGTTCAGATGAACCTATGGGTTGTTACGATGATCTGGAACATGCTGATGCCTTTGTCTTATGGGGTTCCAACATGGCAGAAATGCATCCCATTTTATGGACTCGTATCACCGATACCCGTTTGACCAAACCGGGTTGTGAAGTTCATGTGCTTTCTACCTATGAACATCGTTGTTTTGATCTGGCCGATAATGGCATGGTTTTCCATCCTCAAACCGATCTGGCTATTTTAAATTATATTGCTAATTACATTATTCAAAACAAGGCTTATAGCGAAGATTTTGTTAATAAACATGTAAACTTTAAATCAACACCAACCGATATTGGTTATGGATTAAGACCTGAACATGAATTACAGAAAAAAGCCAAAAACCCCAATAAAGGCAAGTTAAGCAATATTACTTTTGAAGAGTATGCCAAATCAGTTGAAGAATATACCTTAGAAAAAGCACATGAAATCAGTGGGGTGCCTAAAGAAAACTTATTACGTCTGGCAAAATTATATGCTGACCCTGATAAGAAAATCACATCATTGTGGACCATGGGGTTCAATCAGCACACTCGTGGTGTCTGGGTAAATGGTCTTTGTTACAACATTCATCTGTTAACCGGTAAAATTTCCATGCCTGGCAATGGCCCCTTTTCATTAACAGGGCAGCCTTCAGCCTGTGGAACTGCGCGTGAAGTAGGTACTTTCGTACATCGCCTGCCTGCTGACTATGTCATCATGAAAAAATCTCATCGTGCTTTGGCTGAAAAAATCTGGAAGTTGCCTGAAGGCACTATTCCCGGTAAAAAAGGTTATCACGCCGTTCTGCAAAATCGTATGTTAAAAGATGGCAAGCTGAATGCATACTGGGTTCAGTGTAATAACAACATGCAGGCCGCACCGAATATGAATGAAGAGGGTCTACCTGGTTATCGTAACCCTGATAACTTCATCGTTGTCTCTGATCCCTATCCAACAGTAACTGCTATGGCGGCGGACCTGGTTCTTCCAACTGCCATGTGGACAGAGAAAGAGGGTGCCTATGGTAATGCTGAGCGTAGAACACAGTTCTGGCGTGAACAGGTTCCTGCTCCCGGTGGTGCTAAGTCGGATTTATGGCAAACCATGGAATTTTCCAAGCGATTCAAAATGGAAGAAGTGTGGCCTGAAGAACTTCTCGACAAGCAACCAGAGTACAAAGGTAAAACAATGTTTGAAGTATTGTTTGCTAATGGCCAGGTCGATAAGTTCCCTGAAGAAACTGTGACTGATGATCGCGGGAATGAATATCGAAATCATGAAATGACTGACTTTGGTTTCTACGCACAAAAAGGTTTGTTCGAAGAATATCGTCGCTTTCAGTTTGAAGGTCCGAAGAAAGGTCATGAGCAGGCTCACTTCGATGTTTATCATAAGGTACGTGGTTTACGCTGGCCTGTTATCGATGGTAAAGAAACTCTGTGGCGTTATAAGGAAGGTTATGATCCGTATGTCAAAAAAGGTGAAGATTTCAGGTTCTACGGTAGGAAAGACGGTCGCGCAAATATCATCACGGCTCCTTATGAGCCAGCGGCTGAAAGCCCTGATGATGAGTATAATTTATGGTTGTGTACCGGTCGTGTCCTTGAGCACTGGCATTCAGGTTCCATGACTCGTCGTGTTCCTGAGTTGTATCGTGCATTCCCGGATGCAGTTGTTTTCATGCACCCTAAGGATGCGAAGAAGCGTGGTTTAAAACGTGGCATGACTGCCAAAGCGATAACTCGTCGTGGTGAGATTGAGCTTCAGGTAGAAACTCGTGGACGTAACCGTATGCCGCAAGGTCTGGTATTTATTCCATGGTTTGATGCAGGTCGTCTGGTTAATAAACTCACGCTTGATGCCACTGATCCGCTGTCTAAAGAAACGGATTATAAAAAGTGTGCAGTCAAGATCGTTAGAGCTTAATGATCAAAGCCTGAGAATCGACCGTGAAAAAACAGTCTGATCTGGATTTAGCTCAACAGAGCCGTCGACGGTTTCTGACCAATGTCGCCAGAAGTGCGAGTGCGGTTGGCATCATGGGCTTAGGGTTAGGGTTGTATTCAAAACAATCCAGCTCTATGCCTGCCACGGCCATTCGCCCACCGGGAGTGAATGATGAGTTAGATTTTCAGGCTGCCTGTATCCGCTGTGGATTATGCGTACGCGATTGTCCATACGACATGTTAAAACTGGCTCAACCCGGTGAAAATATTCCGTTGGGCACTCCATGGTTTGAAGCCAGAGCCGCAGCCTGTGAAATGTGTGAAGACATTCCCTGTGTGAAAGCCTGTCCTACGGGTGCGCTTGATCCAAAATTAACCAAAATCGATGATGCACGAATGGGGCTAGCAGTGTTGATTGATCAGGAAAACTGTATTGCATTTCATGGTCTGCGTTGCGAAGTCTGTTTCAACGTATGTCCTGTTCGAGGAAAAGCAATTACGCTTGATCGTCGACACAATGAACGTACCGGTAAACATGCTTTTTTTATCCCGGTTGTACACTCTGATAGCTGCACAGGTTGTGGCAAGTGTGAACAAGCCTGTGTGGTTGAGGAAGCAACTATAAAAATTTTACCCCAGCATCTGGCTCAGGGAAAAATGGGTGATTTCTACCGGTTGGGCTGGGAAGAGAAACAAAAAGCAGGTGGCAGTCTGGTAACACCTGATATTGAACATCGTTATACATTGCCAGAAGGGCAGTCATATGATTTTGCAGGTGAAGGTCTAGTTCAGGAAAGACCAAAAAAAGCCAAAACTGAAAGTGCTTTGGATGCTCTGAATAGAGGGTTCAAATAATGGCTGCAACTCCCATTGAACTGTTAGGTGTTGAAGCGATAAGGCAAAAAGGTTTGTTTAAGGCTTATAAATGGCTAATTATCAGACGCTTTTCTCAGTTATCTGTTTTAGTTTTATTCCTGATGGGTCCGTGGTTTGGGATGTGGATTGTAAAAGGTAATCTAAACTCAAGTCTGGTGCTGGAAATAGTGCCGCTCACTGATCCGTATATTTTATTGCAAACTATTTTTACCGGTTACCTGCCGGAAACTACCGCTTTTATTGGTGCGATTCTAGTACTGATTTTTTATTTGCTGGTTGGTGGAAGAGCGTACTGTTCCTGGGTATGCCCAATAAATATCGTAACTGATTTCTCTATGTGGTTGCGTTATAAACTCAATATTAAATCAACTTTCAGTATGTCCCGCCAGACGCGTTACTGGATTCTGGCGATGACACTTATTCTGTCGACTATTTCTGGAACATTAGCCTGGGAGTTTGTGAACCCCGTTTCTATGGTGAATAGGGCACTTGTTTTCGGGATGGGTTTTGCATGGATCATGATCCTGATGATTTTTTTGCTGGATACTTTTATCAGCCGTCGAGCATGGTGCGGTCATCTTTGCCCGGTTGGAGCATTTTATAGCTTATTAGGTAAATTCAGCTTAATTCGGGTCAATGCGGTTGCTCTGGATAAATGTGATTCCTGTATGGAATGTTATGTCGTTTGCCCGGAGCAAAAAGTAATTACACCCGTACTTAAAAAAACTGGACGAGTGACCAGTTTAATTAACGATGTTAACTGTACCAATTGTGGTCGATGCGTTGATATCTGTGGAACAGAAGTCTTTCAGTTTGATCTACGTTTTAACAATATTGAAAGTAAGCAAGCATTAACAGCTCAGTACAATTCCGAATCTATATCAAAGTTACGCAATACTAATCAGTCCCAAAAGAGAGAGGTTTTATCATGAAAAAAACACTGTTGCTTATTAGCATGGCGTTAGGCTTATCGGCTATTTTTAGCTCAGCCTTAGCAGAGCATGTGACGTCCTTACGGGGTTCTAATGACCTGGAAACAGGCTCTAACAATGTGATTATTAAACAGGTTCAGCGTGATCAGGAACCCATTGAGCGTGATTATGTTCAGCAGCCTCCATTGGTTCCACATAAAATTGAAGGTTACTCAATTAATCTGAAATATAACAAATGTCTCTCCTGTCATAGCTGGAAAAATTATAAAAAGGCCAGAGCCACTAAAATTAGTCAGACTCACTTCGCGGACCGCGATGAAAATGTTCTGGCCAATGTCTCTTCACGCCGTTATTTCTGTACTCAATGTCATGTTCCTCAAATGAATGCAACACCTTTGATTGAAAATGAGTTCAGACCTGTTCAGGCCATTCGATAACACAGTAGTAATAACTATTAGAGAGTATTGTTATGAGTATTCGTTCAGTTATAGATAAGCTTAAAAAACCAAGCCCTAGCTCTTTGGGTGGTTTGCTTTTTGTTGGCTTTATAGCAGGTATCATTTTCTGGGGTGGTTTTAACACGGCTATGGAAGCAACCAATACAGAAGCATTCTGTATTTCCTGTCATGAAATGGAAGAAAATGTCTATCAGGAGTATCAGGAAACTATTCACTACAGTAATAGAAGTGGTGTTAGAGCAACCTGTCCTGATTGTCATGTGCCAAAACCCTGGATTCATAAAATCAAACGTAAGATTCAAGCTTCAAACGAGCTGTATCATAAGATGTTAGGGACTATTGATACACCAGAAAAATTTGAAGAAAAACGTTTGCAGCTAGCCAGAAATGTGTGGAAAGCGATGAAGGAAACTGATTCAAGAGAGTGTCGTAATTGCCATGATTATGAATCGATGGATTATACCAAGCAGCAAAGGCGCGCAGTGCCTCAGCATATTGAAGGTTTTGATGCGGGTAAAACCTGTATCGATTGTCATAAAGGTATTGCACATCAGCTTCCAGCGTTTTATGAGGAAGACTCCAGTTCTGTTACTGGTACTGCTGGTCAGTAATATTTAACCCAACGGTAAGAAAAAAGGCCTGAATAAATTCAGGCCTTTTTTATATTAAGTGTAATTAAATCTTACTCACACTCAGGCTCTTCTTCAGCGCCTTTTTTCTTTTTCTTTTTAGCTTCTTCGGCAGTTGTTTGACCCTGGTCAGAAGCTTTGGCCCCCTCATCTGCAGCAAAACTGCTTGAGTTAAATCCAAATAATGAAAGTGCTAATATAAATAAAACTAAAAGTTTGTTCATTTTTTTCTCCGTGGTTAAATAATAAATATATTCTAAGTAAGTAAACTGAACCACAAATGAATGTCTGAACTTTATGTGGATTTTGTCAGGATTCAGGCAATAAATATTACAATGAGAGTGAAATTTAAAATCAGGCAGTTTGTGCTGTTAGATATTCAATGGCTTTATCTGCATTAATATTAAATTCGTTATACACCACGTAATGTTGAGGGTTGATTAGAATCATCCAGGGTGTTCCGCCCGTGCGGTAACTGGACATGGTCGAAGGTGAGACGCCATGACTTCCTGGATTGTGTCCCATTGTCATTTGCAGACCATATTGCATCTGTGTCTCTCTCACTTTGTCTACCGTATTAGTAGAAAAACCTTCGAAAACGGTTTGAATGCCAGCAAATACAACCTTGGGATTATCTTTTAATGCTTCTGATATTTTCTTTAAGGCAGGTAATCCGTGAGAATGGCAGCCGGGACACCAGCTTTGAAAGCATTTCAGGAAAACCCACTTGTCTTTATGATCAGAGAGTTTAAAAGATGAGGGTTTTCCATCTTTATCAATCCAGTAATCTATTTCAAGCTCTGGTGCAGCTTGCCCAACGATGCCATAGCGTGAAGAGCTGGCATTTGTTATGGTCGGGTTAGATAAAGAAAGGGCTCCAAAACCTAACAAACTGGTTTCAAAAAAATTTCGTCGACTGATCATAAAATGCCTCAAATAATTTTACTCTAAGACACGTAGTTGAAAAGTAAGTTCAAACAAGTAATGAGTAAGGATTTAGCTGCGACCAACTAGCTTGAAATGTGCCCCGGTATGATTGAAGCTACGGGTAGGGTACGCCGGGTGCTCCATTGGTGTTGGTAAAGCCTTCAATGATGCACACGGCGCAGCCTGCAAGGTACCAGGCAAAAAGTTGGCTTCTCAAAATGGTTTAGTTGGTGATTTTGATATTTAAAAAACTGAAGCACTTAACTCATTTACAGCGATTAACATTTCAGCATCATCAGTCAAAGCCTGTGAAATTGAACATGCACAGGCACTCACTGGATCAATTCCGCTGATAATCAGTTTTCCGGCATGCACTAACAGGCGAGTACTCGCACCTTCATCCAGTCCGCTGCCTTTAAGATTGCGAGTCAGGCGGGCAAATTTAACTAATTGCTTTGCCAGGTCGGCGTCTAAACCAGCTTCATTTTCGATTATTTTTTGTTCTACAGCCGCATTGGGGTAATCGAATTCGAGAGAAATAAAACGCTGCCTTGTGCTTTGTTTGAGGTCTTTTAGAACTGATTGATAGCCCGGGTTATAGGAAATAGCCATACAGAATTCATCGGAAGCTTCCAGTAACTCTCCCAGTTTTTCCATGGGTAAAACGCGACGGTCATCTGCAAGCGGGTGAATAACTACAGTGGTATCACTACGAGCTTCGACAATTTCATCCAGATAGCAGATTGCCCCGGCTCTTACGGCAGCAGCAAGAGGGCCATCAATCCAGACTGTTTGATTATCGGTGATCAGGTATCGACCAATTAAATCAGAGGCAGTCAGGTCATCATGACATGAAACAGTGATTAAAGGGCGTTTTAAGCGCCAGGCCATGTGTTCCATGAAGCGTGTTTTGCCACAACCGGTAGGACCTTTCAAAGAAATGGGCAACTTATTGGTATAGGCTGCCTCGAAAATTTCTATCTCATTAGATATAGGCTCGTAATATGGCTCTTGAGATATAAAGTTTTCACTCGGTTTCAGGGTTTTGGCTTGCATTAAAAATACCTTTAAATTCAATAACATAGAAGGTACAAACTTCTGCCTAAAGATGCAAGTATCAAATGCCTTTATGAGGCATAAAATTTTTTATAAAGACATAAAAAATGGTAACTGGATATATGTGGACTATGGGCGTATCTTTCACGGGATTTTATTTTTAGTGTCTTTTACTGGCGTTGATGCCGGAGGATAAACAATGACTGAAGTGGTAGCTACCAACCAGACTATACTCGTGGTTGGCGCAGGTATCAGCGGAATTACCGCAGCTGTTGAAGCGGCTGAAACAGGTAAGAACGTGGTACTTGTCGAGAAACGAGCTTATATGGGCGGAAGAATTTCGCAATTGTATAAGTATTTCCCTAAACTGTGTTTTCCTAGTTGTGGTCTGGAAATCAACCAGCGTCGACTGAGTGCTCAGGGTGGCATCACCGTATTAACCATGGCTGAAGTGTCTGGTGTTACTGGCTCTGAAGGTGATTACACGGCTACCGTCAAAATTTCTCCACGTTATGTGAATGAAAATTGCACAGCTTGTGGCGCCTGTGGCGATGCAGTTGAAGCAGAGTTTGATAATGATCATAACTATGGTCTGGACAAACACAAAGGTGCTTACCTGCCATACAACATGGCTAAACCAGAGCGTTTTGTTATCGATCCTCGGATCATCGGAACTGATGATGCAGAAAAAGCAAAAGCTGCCTGTAAATATGATGCAATCGACCTGGACATGCAGGAAGAGACTATAGAATTCAAAGCGGGCGCCATTATCTGGGCGACTGGTTGGACTCCTTACGATGCCAACAAGATTCAGCCTTATGGTTATGATCGTTATGACAATGTCATTACTTCCGTTGAATTCGAACGCATGATGGACAAGTTCGGTCCTACTGGTGGTAAGATTATTCGTCCTGGTGATGGAAAAGAAGCAAAAGATATTGCTTTCATCCAGTGTGCCGGTTCTCGTGACCGTAACCACCTGAAACATTGTTCACGTATCTGCTGCATGGCTTCACTCAAGCAAAGCACCTACATCACTGAACAATACGGTGCAGAAGACGAAGATGCGAAAGGCACCATCTACTACATCGACATTCGTTCTATTGACCGTTTCGAAGACTTCTACCGCAAGGTTCAGAATGATCCGAAGATTTCATTCGTAAAATCTAAAGTTGCTAACATCATCGTTGATAAGGAAAACAATCCTGTCGTTAAAGGTGTAGATACTGAAGGCTATCACCGTTATGAAACTAAACATGACCTGGTAGTACTGGCTGTTGGTATGGAGCCGAATGTGACTAAAGAGTCGTTCCCTGTTGAAATCGCTATTAACGAGCATGGTTTCATCGAAGCGGACGAAGCTAACGGTGGTATTTTCGCAGCCGGTTGTGCATCTGATGCATTAGATGTTAACCGTGCAGTTCAAAGTGCGACAGCCGCAGCGTTACGAGCCGTTCAGGTCGTCAACAAGGTAGCTGGAGCGGAGGGCTAAGCAATGGCAAAATATGATAAAAAATTAGGCGCTTATATTTGTAGCGGTTGCGGAATCAGCGATCGTCTGGATGTGAGCCAGCTGGAAACAACAGCTAAGCGTGACGGTAAAGCCGCCAACTGTAAAACTCATGAATTTCTATGCAGCAAAGCTGGTGTAGAAATGATTCAGAAAGATATCGACGATGGTGAAGTAAACCACGTCATTATCGGTGGTTGTTCACGTCGTTCAAAAATTGAAGCATTCCGTTTCCCTGAAGCTGCTGTAACGCGAGCTAACTTACGAGAAGGTTGTATCTGGATTCGTCCTGACAACGATGAAGCTCAGGAAACCACTCAGGAAATGGCAGACGATTTAATTCGTATGGCCTGTGCTGAAAGCAAGTACATGAATATCCCCGAAGCCAGTGGCGAGCAGGAGTTGAATAAAACTCTGATGGTTGTAGGTGGTGGTATTACCGGTATGACTACGGCGATTGAATCTGCTAAAGCTGGTTATAGCGTTGTTCTGGTTGAAAAAGCGGGTGAACTAGGTGGCTGGATGGCTAAGCTGCACAAGCGTACGCCTAACAAAATGCCTTATGCTGCGCCTGCAGATACGAATATCGACGCAACTATTGCCGCGGTCAATGATCACGCTAATATTACGGTTCATTTAAATACTACAGTTGCTAAAACTGAAGGTGCTCCCGGTCGTTTTAAGGTTGAACTGGCTGTAGAATCTGGATCATCGAGTAATGTTGAAGTAGGTGCCATTGTTCAGGCATCTGGTTTCAATATGTATGATCCAGCCAATGTGCCTGCGATGAATTACGAAAAGAGTGCTGATATTGTTACTAATATGGAACTCGAAGCGCTGGCTAATGCCGCTGGTGATGGTCCGATCAAACGTCCATCTGATGGAAAAGAAGTGACTTCGGTTATCTTTGTACAAAATGTTGGTCAAAATTCTGAAGAAGAAGGTCATCTGCCATACCATTCAGGTTTAGGCGATATGGTTGCTATTAAACAGGCGATGTATTTCAAACACCATAACGGTGATTGTGACACGACTATTCTGTTTGATAACCTGCGTACTCCGGGTGCTGCTGGTGAAGATTTTTACCGTGCAGGTCAGGATCAATTGGTTACATTCAGAAAAGGTATCGCTTCTGAAGTAGTTGCTGGTGGTGAACTGGGTGTTAAATTCAAGGATATGATTCTTGATGAAGAGTTCACCGAGTCAGCTGATCTGGTTGTACTAGATGTGGGCATGGTTCCAAATTCTGGGCCTGATCCTTATGCCGCTGATAATCTTCCAAAAGATGAAGATGGTAATCCTATCGAAGTCGAAGAAGAGAATGCGGTAACGGTTGAGTCTATATTGAACCTTGATTATCGTCAGGGAACAGATCTTCCTCATCTGAAGCACGGTTTTACCGATTCACATTTCATCTGTTTTCCATATGAAACACGTCGTACCGGTATTTACTCTGCCGGTCCAGTAAGACGTCCGATGGATATTCATCAGACTATGGAAGATGCGACGGGTGCTGCGATGAAAGCCATTCAGGCGTTAGAGAATGCCGGCAAAGGCCGTGCGGCTCATCCTCGTTCTGGTGATCTGTCTTATCCGTTATTCAGAAAAGAAGGTTGTACTCAGTGTAAACGTTGTACGGTTGAATGCCCATTTGGTGCAATCAACGAAGACGAACGCGGTTTCCCTGAATTCAACGAGTCTCGCTGTCGACGTTGTGGTACCTGTATGGGTGCCTGTCCAGTACGTGTTATCTCTTTTGATAACTACTCTGTCGACACAGTTGGTCAGCAAATCAAGAATGTTGATATTCCTGAAGAATTCGACGAGAAGCCTCGTATCCTGGTTCTGGCCTGTGAAAATGATGCTTACCCAGCGCTTGATATGGCTGGTCAAAATGGCATCGAATACAGTTCATTCGCACGTATTATTCCAGTACGTTGTTTAGGTTCGGTTAACACTATCTGGTTAACTGACGCACTGAATAGTGGTTATGACGGTATCGTTCTGATGGGTTGTTCCAAAGGCGATGAGTACCAATGTCACTTTGTGAAAGGTTCCGAGATGGCTCATTATCGTATGGGTAAGATCGCAGATACCCTGCAGACACTGAGTCTGGAAGAAGAGCGTGTTGCAACTTATGAAGTAGCAATCACAGATATTCATCGTGCACCCAAGTTGATCAATGATATGGCTGAAACCATTGAACAGATCGGCATGAGCCCATTCAAATTCTAGGAGACGCTACTATGAGCTTAAATACCGCAATGGTAGAAAAATACCGCAACAACTTTCTGAAGGAAGTTGCCGGCAACGTCGAAGAAGGCGACTGGGTCAAGATGTGCATGCAGTGTGGTGTATGTGCGGGTTCATGTCCGCTTGGTGATGCTTGGGAACATACTCCTCAGAAACTTTTCATGATGATTCGTGCCGGTAAACGTGACGAAGTATTAACCTCTGACTCCATGTGGATGTGTACTTCCTGTTACAACTGTATCGTTCGTTGCCCTCGTGAACTGCCTATCACTCACATCATGCACGGTCTGGCGACTTATGCGAAAAAACTGGGTCTTGCTCCAAAGAGCAATCCTACTCAGTGGTTTTCAGAAACTTTCTGGAACAACATGATGAAGAAAGGTCGTGTTAATGAATTGAAACTGGGTCTGTCTCTGTACTTTAAAGATGGCTTTGTATCAGGCATTAAAGAATCGATTGCTCACCAGAAACTGGGCATGAACATGATGAAAGCTAAGCGTATGGCACCGATGGAAATCATGGGTGGCCACGGCGTTAAAGACCTTTCCGGCCTGCAAAAGATGATCAAGAAAGCTCAGGATATTGAAGCCGAGCGTCTTGAAGCTAACTCGAAATAGGAGCGAAATAATGGCTAAACATGAATATTCATATTATCCGGGTTGCTCCTCACAGTCGGGCGCATCTTCATCCAACCTGATGCGTTCAGTCGACACCATGTGTGAAGAACTGAATGTAAAACTGAACGAAATTCCAGACTGGAACTGCTGTTCAGCATCGATTGGTTACGGTTCTGGCAGTGTATTACCTCGTCTGTCTTTATCGGCACGTAACATTGCTTTATCTGAAGAAGCTAATCCTGGTCAGGATATTGTTGCGACCTGTGCAGCTTGCTGGTTATCCACCAAGGAAGCATCAGAGCGTTTACACGAAGACGAAGATATGTTCAAAGATGTTAATACTGCACTCGCTGAAGCAAACCTGAAGTTGAATAACAATACGCCTGTACGTCACATGGCAGAAGTGTTGATTGAAGACATCGGTTTTGATGCACTTGCTGAAGGTGTTAAGAAACCTCTTGAAGGTATCAAGATCGCTGGTTATGTTGGTTGTCAGACTAACCGTCCTTTCGGTATCGCTGGTGAATCTTTCGAGAACCCAAAATATCTCGATAAACTGGTAAGTTCATTAGGTGGTGATGCGATTGATTCCTATGAAAAGAAAGTTCAGTGCTGTGGTGGTGCGTTAGCATTTTCAGAGCCTGAAAAGTCTCAGGAAATGATTCACGGTATCATCGAAGCTGCTTATGATAATGGCGCAGATATGATTGTTACACCTTGCCCGTTATGCCAGGCAAATGTAGAAATCTATCAGGATGAAATCAACGCTAAGTACAACAGTAAGTTTGAAATGCCGGTTGTTTATTACAGCCAGTTAATTTCAGTAGCTTATGGCCGTAATTCTAAAGATTCTGCTTTAGATGGTCAGTTGATCAAAGCGAAAAAACTGGAAGAGATTGCTGGTTAAACAGTAGTTAAATTCTGGTACTGAAAAGGCGCTCATTGAGCGCCTTTTTTATTTATAGTGAACAATCTGTTAAAAAATCTAAAGATATTTACCACGAAGGCACGAAGAACACGAAGTTTTTAATTTAAGTATTTATGGCTCTGTAGGTTAACGGCAGTTTAAAATTACTGGATATTAATGATTAATTAGATAACAGTAGATTGTCTTTTCTTCGTGAGCTTCGTGTCTTCGTGGTGAATTTTTGAAACTTCTGAATACTTAGAATCATTCAAGGCTTAAAAATGAACGAAAAAGAATTTGCTGAAATATCACTGAATGTTGGATTGGTCATTGGTATCTCTTACATGGTTTTTATTATTTATAAACTGGGTAAAGACTCTAAAGCTGGAAAGTTTGGCGGGTTTATTTTGTTTCTTGCATTGGGATTGGGTATTTTTGGATTTATTGTAAAGTTTATAATCAAAATGTTTCTTACTAGCCAGTTAAGTTAATTATCCTTTTAAGTCACCGATGTCTTTATTGATGAAATACGTTACCCTGTCAGTCGTCTACAGCTATCTGAAAAGGAAAATGGATAATGACTAAACGAAGCTTCTACTGGCACGATTATGAAACCTGGGGTGCTAATCCCCGAGTTGATCGGCCCTCACAATTTGCAGGTATTCGCACTGATGAAAATCTAAATATTATTGGCGAGCCGTTAATGATTTATAGTCAGCCTACTGCTGACTTTCTTCCACATCCCGAAGCCGTTTTAATCACTGGAATTACCCCGCAACAGGCTGCATCTGATGGTATCCCTGAAGCAGAATTTTTTAAGAAAATTCATACCGAGTTTACAAAAGCTGGAAGCTGTATTGTGGGCTATAACAGTATTCGCTTCGATGATGAAGTAACTCGATTTGGTTTCTATCGTAATTTTTATGACCCCTATGCCTACAGCTGGCAAAACAGTAATAGCCGTTGGGATATACTTGATTTAATGCGTATTACCCATGCGTTACGACCAGAAGGCATCAACTGGCCTCAGAATGATCAGGGTTTTACCAGTTTTAAACTAACGGATTTAACGGCGGCTAATAACATTGAGCAAGTTGGAGCACACGATGCACTGGTTGATGTAAAAGCAACCATAGCAATGGCTAAACTTGTAAAGGAAAAGCAACCTCGATTATTCGATTTTTATTTTGAATTAAGAAGTAAACAGCGAGTTGCTGATTTGGTTAATTTGATCAAGCCGCAAATTTTACTACATGTTTCGGGTATGTTTCCGGCAGAGCAGGGTTGTCTGGCTCCTATTATTCCATTGCTTGCAAACCCGACAAACTCCAATGAAATAATTTGTTATAACCTGCGTTTTAACCCCCAACAGTTTTTAGCTTTAACCGCAGAGCAAATCCAGCAAAAACTTTATACCAAAACACTGGATCTGGCTGAAGGGGAACAGCGAATACCGCTGAAAGGTGTGCATTTGAACAAGTCACCCGCTTTGGCACCGATTAAAACGCTGACGGCAGAACAGGCTGAAAAATGGCAGGTTAACTGGGATGAGATCAATCAACATCACCAAATGTTAATGTCTGATCCTGATCTGATATCACGTCTGGGTAAAGTGTATAAACAAAGTCGTGAATTTGAAGAATCTGATGCTGATAGTGCTCTTTATGAAGGTTTTATCAGCAGGGAAGATCGCTTGCGATGTAATCAATTACTGGCAGCCAACCCTGATGATTTAGCAGCCTGGAACCCGGACAGTTTTCAGGATAAACGATTGCGGATATTATTGTTTCGATATCGGGCACGTAATTTTCCCAAAACATTAAGTTCCGATGAATCTCAACGATGGATGAATTTCTGTCAAAGCCGTTTGCTTGATGGAGAATTTGGAGCAGGTTTAACACTGGAGCAATTTCAGCAGCAACTGCTTACTCTGGCTCAACAGGAGCAGGGACAGCGAGAACAAAAATTACTGGAGCAGTTATCCCTGTGGGTTCAGAGTATGGCAGGTTGAAGCATTAAATGTTGTGGTCAGAATATTTATGAGTGAGTTTTAGAAGATGACACAGGAAGAGTTTTAGTAAAAATTTGTTCACTTTAATCATTGTCAAATGGCTAAAATAGGCTATAAATAGTAACTATCCATTTTCTATCAGAAATTATTCAGGAATCTCTAGTTATTACGAGTTTCTCCAGTTTACCGGAGCTTAAGGAAATCGTTGTAAATAAATATATTTAGCCTATATGAGCCCTCTATCATTACATAAATTATCCATCATTATTTTCTTTCTGCTACTTTTAATGGCTGCTTTATTTGGATTTTCTACTGTTCATTTAACCAGTCAGGTTGATGAGATTCAAAAGTCCTGGTCATCATTCAAGTCTCAAAATAACGAGAAAGCTCGCCTGATCAACTCTTTCTATGAAGCGCTGGGTTATGGAGGAATGATTCATAATTTTAAAAATTATATATTACGAAAAGATTATGATGAATTTATTAAAGTAGAGCGTTCAATGGGAGCAGCACAGGGTGTTTTAAATCAATACCTGGCATTAAGCTCTTCACCGGCAGAAAAACTGGTTTTGAGTGATATTGATTCAATGCTTAAAAGCTATCACTCGAATCTTGAACTGATCCGTGAAAAAGTAGCAAGTGGGAGCAGCAGTACGGAAATTGACAAACTGGTTAAAATTGATGATCAGCTAGCGTTGCGTGGTTTGGGTGTATTACACAGTCAAATCACAAGTAAACACGAATTTTTTAAAAATAAAGAAAATAAACCCGTTTTAACAGCATCTCTTCGCGTTGAGATGGGTTATGGAGGAATGATTCATTCTTTTAAAAACTACCTTCTTAGAAAAGATAAAAAATACAAAGAACAGACTTTAATCTCAATCGCGAATATTGAATCAATTATTCAGGGTTATTTTCAGTTAGGTATTTCTCTTGGTGAAAAAACAGCTCTTGAAGATATTTTGTCGATACTGTCTAAATACAAATCAAATCTTGAGGTTATTGATAAAGGTATCAAAGATGATTTATCACCAGAAAGGATTGATGCTTTAGTTAAAATAAATGATACCTATGCGTTAAGAGGGCTCAGAACACTCGACCAGGATATTATTTATGAAATTGAAATAAAGTCTGAGTTATTAACCTTGATGCTGGAAGATGTGAATAAGAATGAACGCTGGAATGGCATCATAGTTATTGTCTCTACTGTTCTTATTGCTGTATTTATAATCTGGGTTTTTTCAACCAAAATAATTCAGCCCGTTACAAGAATGTCTAATATTATGATGCAAATTTCACAGGGAAATCTGGATGTTGATATTGATGTCTATGGCCTGACCAATAAAGTGGATAACACTGAGTTAGGGTTAATGGATCAGTCTTTAATCGTATTTAGAGAGAATGCTTTAAAACGGAAATTGGCGGAAGAAGAGTTACTTCAATTAGCACTCACGGACCCTTTAACAGGTTTGGCAAACCGTAATCAATTCGAGAAAAAATATTATGAAATGATTGCTCTTTCTGCGCGTGAAGAGAAACATATTGCTCTATTGGCAATAGATCTTGATAATTTTAAACCTGTTAATGATGAGTTTGGCCATTCTGCTGGAGATTTGGTTCTTACTTCAGTTGCTAAAAACCTGAGTGTGATATTTAGAGAAACTGATCTGATTGCACGGATTGGCGGTGATGAATTCGCTATAATTCTTTATGGAGTGGAAAATATGGAAGGCGTAATCAAAACGGTTAAGAGGTTAATAGCCTTAATTCCAACGCCAGTTCCATTTGGAAAAGATATGCTTTCTGTGGGTGTAAGTGTTGGAATTGCCCTGCAAAAATATGGAGATGAATCTAATTTAAACTTGCTCATGAAAAATGCTGATAAAGCTCTTTATGAAGCGAAGGCAGCGGGTAGAAATACTTATCGTGTTTATAGCCATGATTAAGCGCCGCAGAAATCAATTTCTGAAGCATTATTTATGTGGCCTTAAAGTTTAACAATTATCCGCTAAAATGAGTTCCATTTTAAAAATACCAGTAACCTTCATTAATCATGCGAGTGATAAAATTCATGAATTCATCATTGTCAGTCCAGTCTGAAATATCACTTAATTCTATTTGCTGTTGATTGCATAACAATTTAATGGCTGCTGATAATGATGCAGATAAATTATATTGCTCGCCATTGATATAAAAAATTCCATCTTCGACAGACTCTTCAAAATAACTGCACCTTAAACCACCCAGTCGACTTAACGGTTGATCAGAAATAGCGTTTATAGTGTCGTTAGTTTTAAACAGTGGTTCCGGAATTTCAATATCCAGCTCATGTTTGGCAGTAGTGAAATAACATCCGGCAAAATGAGTCATAATTTTTTTATTACCGATGACAGTTTGAAGATGCTGAGTAATGCGTGCCAGATCTCTGTCGTTAATTACTCCGGGTGTAACCGAGATATCTCGGTCAGGGTCTTCAATCAATTGTTTGCCTAACTCTTTATCGATCATGAAGTCGGCCAGGCCAGACATCATATCGGTTGCAGAATTGGTTCTGAAACCCACAGAAAAACTCATGGAAGGTTCCAGTCCTATGCCTTCATGAGGGAACCCGGGGGGAATATATAAAATATCGCCTGGTTGAAGAATTTCATCGATGATGGCTTCAAAAGGTTCGACGTGTAACAGGGCTTCATGAGCTGCATATTCTTTTAAGTCCCCTCTATCGCCAACACGCCAGTGACGTTTTCCTGAGCCCTGACAGATAAATACATCGTAATGATCTATGTGCGGCCCGACGCTACCACCTTCGCTGGCAAAACTGACCATTAAATCATCCAGTCGCCAGTTAGGAATAAAACGAAAAGGTTCTATCATAGCAGCTGCCTCAGGTGCCCAGTAATCGACTGCCTGTACAATTAGTGACCAGTCTTTTTCACCCAGGTGATCGTAGGATTCAAAGGGTCCAAATGCTGCATTCCATTGATCATCTTTTTGCCATACCAATCTTGATTCGACCATTTCATCAGAGGCCAGCCCAGCCAGTTCATCTGGAGAAATAGGATCTTCGAAGTTTTTAAACCCTTGTCGAAATATATGAGGTTTCTTTTGCCAGTATTCGGTTAGAAACTGTTCGGGGGTTAAATTACCCAGATTAAGATTAAACATTGAGAAATCCAGTAGAGCGCAATAATGTAAACTGGAATTATGTCCAATATTTGGAATTATAGACTTGATCTGAAACAATCATTTTAGAGATTTTTCACCATGAAGACACGAAGATCACGAAGGAGAACCATAATGTGATATTAAAATTTGTTTGAAATCATAACTAATGACCGAATGAGTAGATTTTTTTAAATGTGTATTTATTTTCTTCGTGCCTTCGTGGTGATCTTATTTTTGACTTTTAATAATGCTGAGTGATTACAAAAATCCTGATTACAGAATGAGTAAGTTTGAGTATTATCAATAACCCAATAAATATCTGGATAACCTATGAGAGAAGTTGAAATTACAGTTGAACCCGTTGAACTTTATAAAATCCTGAAATTTGAAGGTCTGGTTTCCAGTGGTGGTGAAGCTAAATCAGTTATCGATGAAGGTCAGGTTTTAGTCAATGGGCAAGTAGAAACGAGAAAACGTAAAAAAATTGTTTCAGATGATGTTATAGAATTTGCGAATGAGAAATTTCATATTCGGCTCAAATGATTGAGCTATCTACCAGAAAATACGGTTACTTATCTATAGGCCTGCATTGGTTAACGGCTTTCGCTCTTTTAGGTCTGTATTTCTCAGGCGATTATATGGTTGGTCTGGATTATTACGATAGCTGGTATAACAGAGCTCCAGAGTTGCATAAAGCAATTGGCATAGTCACTGGAGTTTTCATGTTATTCCGTTTTATCTGGAATAAAACTCAGACTAATTTGCTGGTGATATCACGGCATGAGCTGGTTAGTTTCCTTGCCTACCTTGCTCATCATCTTTTTTACCTGCTGGTACTGTTACTGGTATTAACCGGGTATTTGATCACAACCGCTAAAGGACAGGGAATTGATGTGTTCGGGCTTTTTACAGTACCTGCTCTAATGGCAGAAAATACTGAATTAGCTGAGTTATCAGGAAAACTTCATGAGCTGCTTTCGCTGGCTTTCATGTTATTGTTTATGTTCCATACTTTGGCAGCGCTCTATCACCACTTCATTCTAAAAGATAATAGTCTCAAGCTCATGTTGGGTCAGAAAAATATAAGCCAAAAGTAAAACTAAAATAAAGGAGATTCTAAATGATAAAAATTACTAAGTTATTGCTAGTGTCGTTAATTCTGTTTTCAAGTCAGTTCAGTCATGCAGCGGATTATAAAATTGATATTAAAGGTCAGCATGCTTTTATTCAATTTCGCATAATCCATTTGGGTTATAGCTGGTTGTATGGAAATTTTAATAAATTTTCCGGTGATTTCAGCTTTGATAAAAATAATCCTGAAGCGGCTAAAACTTCAGTCGTGATTAACATGGCAAGTGTTGATACAAATCATGCAGAACGCGATAAACACCTTCGTGGTGATGCTTTTTTTGATGTAAAGAATTATCCTGAAATGAAATTTGAAAGTACTCACTTTAGTCCCACAGAAGAGAATATGGGGATGTTATATGGCAACCTGACTTTGCATGGTGTGACCAAGCCAGTGTCTATTAAGTTGACTCATATGGGTGAGGGTAAAGATCCCTGGGGTGGATATCGTTCTGGGTTTTCGGGTACTGCTGAGATAAACCGATCTGATTTTGGCATCACTAAAAAGCTGGGACCGGGTACCGAAAAAGTTGAAATTATTTTATCGATTGAAGGTATTAGAAAGTAACAATAAATAATTGATAGATTGAATTGTAAATGCAGAAGTTAAAGGATTTTATTGTTTCGCCCATAGGTGGCAAAGTCATTATGGCTCTTAGTGGCGCTATGATTTTACTTTTCCTTGTGGGACATGCATTGGGAAATTTACTGGTCTTTAGTGGGCAGGAAAGCTTAAATACTTATGCTTACTGGTTACAGAATAACCCGCTACTCTGGGTTTTTCGAGGCAGCATGTTGCTGCTGCTAATTTTGCATGTGGTGTTGGCTTTGCGAATGTATTTGCAAAACAGGAAAGCAAGGCCTGTAACTTATGCGCTTAACAAAGACCTTCAATTAACCTACAGTGCAAAGACGATGATTTTTAGTGGAGTCATTATTTTTGCTTTCATTATGTTTCATATAGCCCATCTTACTCTGGGATGGGTTTCTACCACTTCTTTAGACATTGATGCCAGCTCCAGAATGATCGATGTTTACTCTAATGTTGTTGTAGGGTTTAAACAGCCAGCCATTGCAATTTTTTATGTAATGTCATTACTGATTATTGGTCTGCATCTGCACCATTCTATTAAAAGCCTGTTTCAGACTCTGGGCTTCCATCATGAAAATTTTCATCAAGTGATTGATTACCTTGCACCTGCGATGATTATTATTTTAACAGTCGGATTTATATCCATTCCACTAGCGGCCCTTTTTGGATATTTACCCGTAGCGGTGATGCAATGATGTGGAGTAATAAATGCCAATTTCACTAGATCCACGTATACCTGATGGTGCTTTAGCCGATAAATGGGCTAATCAGCAGGCTAATTTCAAGCTGGTGAGTCCAAACAATAAAGCTAAATACAAAGTGATTGTTATTGGTTCCGGGCTGGCGGGTGCATCTGCTGCGGCAACACTTGCAGAGCAGGGTTATCAGGTTGATTGTTTTAGTTTTAATGATAGCCCGCGACGAGCGCATTCAGTGGCTGCACAGGGTGGTATCAATGCGGCTAAAAATTATCGCAATGATGGTGATAGTACCTATCGTTTATTCTATGACACGATAAAAGGTGGAGACTTTCGTTCTAGAGAAGCGAATGTGTATCGTCTGGCTGAAGTTAGCGGACAGATTATTGATCACTGTGTCGCTCAGGGCATTCCATTTGCTCGTGATTATGCCGGTTATCTGGATAGTCGTTCGTTTGGTGGTGTGCAGGTTTCTCGAACATTTTACGCCAGGGGGCAAACCGGGCAACAGTTATTGCTGGGTGCATATGGCGCATTAAACCGACAGATTCATCTGGACAAAGTCAGGATGTTCACTCGCAGTGAAATGCTGGATGTTGTGGTTGAAGATGGTGTTGCTCAAGGTATTATCGTCAGAAACCTGGTATCCGGCGAAGTGTCACGTTTTAATGCTCATGCGGTCATCATTGCCAGTGGCGGTTACAGTAATATGTTCTATTTATCCACCAATGCGTTGAGTAGCAATGTAACGGCTACTTATCGGGCCTATAAGCAGGGGGCTTTGTTTGCAAACCCTGCGTTTACTCAAATTCCCCCAACCTGTATTCCAGCTTCGGGTGAGCATCAGTCTAAACTGACTTTAATGTCAGAATCACTGCGTAATGATGGTCGAATCTGGGTGCCAGCCAAACAGGGTGAGCATCGTTCACCTGCTGATATTCCTCAAAGTGAACGGGATTATTTTCTGGAACGCCGCTATCCGGCTTTCGGCAACCTGGTGCCACGTGATATTGCATCACGTGCGGTTAAGCAAGTTTGTGATAAAGGTTTGGGAGTGGGCCCCACGGGACATGGCGTTTACCTTGATCTGGCTGATGCTATCGAATCTTCCGGTAAGGATGTTATCGAAGAGCGTTATGGCAATCTATTTGAAATGTATCAACGCATTACCAGTGAGAGTCCAGAAAAATCTCCGATGCGAATTTATCCAGCAGCACATTATACGATGGGCGGCTTGTGGGTCGATTATCACTTGATGAGTAATATCAAAGGTTTGTTTGTAATTGGCGAAGCGAATTTTTCTGACCATGGTGCTAATCGTTTAGGAGCGAGCGCTTTAATGCAGGGACTGGCCGATGGCTATTTTATTGTGCCATCCAGTGTTAGTCATTATCTGGCTGAGCAAAAACCACAGCTTGTTGATACTAACAGTGACAGCTTTAATCAAACTGGTCAGGCCGTTGAAAATAGAGTTGCAGATTTACTATCGATAAAGGGGAAGCATTCAGCTGATTATTTTCATCGCAAACTGGGTAAATTGATGTGGGATAACTGTGGCATGGCTCGTTCTGAAAGGGGATTGAAGAAAGCACTGGATGAAATTCCCAAACTCTCCGAGCAGTTTTGGCAGCAGTTAAAAATTACTGGTTCAGGCAAGGAATTAAACTTTCAGCTGGAAAAGGCAGGTCGAGTTGCAGACTTTTTAGAGTTTTCGCAATTAGTCTGTCAGGATGCTCTGCATCGAAATGAATCATGCGGTGGTCATTTCCGAGAAGAATCCCAAAACACAGAGGGAGAAGCATTACGTAATGATGATGACTTTTCCTATGTGGCAGCCTGGCAGTATAAAAGTGGAAAAACAACCAACCAGCCGGCCCCAGCAACTTTACACAAAGAACCTTTAAAGCATGAAGCGGTTGCTCCTGATCAGAGGAGTTATAAGTGATGGCAGATTATAGAATAAATGTCTGGAGGCAGGATCAGTTACAACAGCAGGGGCATTTTGAACAGTATTTGGTAGAAAATATTTCTGCTGACATGTCGTTTCTGGAAATGTTGGATGTACTCAATGAAAAGCTAATATCAGATGACCTTATTCCGGTAGCATTTGACCATGATTGCCGTGAAGGAATCTGTGGTGCCTGCAGCCTGGTTATAAATGGCATTCCACATGGCAAGGAGTGCGGCACAACAACTTGCCAGCTTTACATGCGTCACTTCAAAGCAGAGTCTGAAATAACTATTGAGCCATTTCGGGCAAAAGCATTTCCTTTGATTAAAGATCTGATCGTGGACCGCAGCTCTCTGGACAGAGTTTTGCAGTCCGGTGGATATGTGTCAGTGAATACCGGAGCCGCAGCCGATGCTAATAATGTTTTGATAGCTAAACATACGGCCGATGATGCCTTTACGGCGGCTACCTGTATTGGTTGTGGAGCTTGTGTTGCGGTGTGTCGAAATGCATCCAGCAT
This sequence comes from Gammaproteobacteria bacterium, assembly GCA_018669845.1. Classification (GTDB taxonomy): domain Bacteria; phylum Pseudomonadota; class Gammaproteobacteria; genus JACNJF01. Next base: position 92,245 of record JABHSO010000189.1, read on the forward strand.
GTTATTTGTGGCGGCTAAAACCAGTCAATTAGCGTTACTTCCGCAGGGGCAGCCTGAACGATTAGAACGCAGTTTGAATATGGTAAAACAAATGCAACTGGAAGGTTTTGGAAATTGCAGCAACCATTATGAATGTGAAGCTGCCTGCCCGAAAAATATTCCAGCGAGCTACATTGCTCAACTGAACAGAGACTTTTTAAATGCCAGCATGAGCAGTAAAGAATATGAGCATCAGACGCATTGCAAGTCGTTAGAGGAGTAGCTATTTAAAAACTTTTTCACCACGAAGGACACGAAGGGCACGAAGAAAATATTGTTAAGTCATAATATTTAACTTAAGCATTTTGAGTAAAGGTAAGGCGTTACATAAATTTAATACAGAATTAATAAAACTTAATTTGCTCTTTCTTCGTGTCCTTCGTGCTCTTCGTGGTGATAATCTCTATTACTTTAAGGTAAAATTTTTAAAAGTGAGGGAAACCGGTGGCTGAAGTTATTTTAATTTCTATGGCACTGCTGACGATAGCAATGTTAGCTGCCGGGCTATTCAAAAATTTTTCAATTCCCTACACTGTTTTACTGGTGGCAATTGGTTTAGCACTGTCTGAATTGTCCCTGTTCTGGTCGTTTTTGTTACCGTTACATGAATTTAAACTGACACCTGATCTGGTATTTTTTGTATTCCTTCCAGCACTTATTTTTGAATCGGGATTAAGCCTTGATGCTCGTCTGCTTTTAAAAAATCTGGCTCCTGTTTTAACGCTTGCCGTTCCTGCATTACTGATCTCTACGACCCTGGTAGGCTTCTCTGTCTGGCTTTTACTGGGCATTGATCTGACCGTGGCTCTTTTATTTGGTGCTCTCATATCAGCCACTGACCCTGTTGCGGTGGTTGCCCTATTTAAAGAGTTGGGAGCACCGCGTCGACTTAATATTCTGGTTGAAGGTGAGTCTTTATTTAATGATGCAACTGCAATCGTAGTTTTCGGTATCTTACTGACTATGGTACTTGAAGGGAGTTCGGTAACGCTGATGTCTACGGGTGCGGCTGTGATAGAATTTTTCCGTGTTTTTATCGGTGGCGCAGTAGTCGGAGTACTATTCGGGTTACTGGTCAGTGAAATGCTGTTTCGCCTGCAAAGCAGTACCAGTGCAATTTTGACTATGTCAATTGTGACAGCTTATGGTGGTTTTATTATTGCAGAACATAGTTTGCATGTATCGGGTGTTATGGCAACCGTGAGTTCAGCGGTTACTTTGAGTGTTTACGGACTATCACGGATTGCATCCGATATAAAATCTATTCTTGCTGAAACCTGGGAGTTTGTGGGTTTAATTGCCAATTCGCTATTATTTTTGCTGGTTGGTTTATCCATCAATACAGTTAATCTTTTTTCAGATTTATTTATTATTTTAGTGGTGGTTGCCTTTGTACAACTGGCTAGAGCTGCCTCAGTTTATAGCCTGGTCCCTATAACAATCCGTCTATTTAAGTTACCCCTGATCTCGATGGCTGAACGGCATATTATGTGGTGGGGTGGGCTTAAAGGTGGCCTTGCCATCGCCATCGTATTATCTATTCCGGAATCATTACCCGGTCGTGATTTATTAATTAACCTGACACTGGGTGTCGTCTTGTTTACGTTGATGGTAAATGCATGGACCATAAGACCTTTGATGAAAAAGCTTAAGCTGGATTGTTTGACGGACGATGAAAAAATCGAGCTCGAACAGGGGCTTAAACATGCAGGCCAGACATCTACAGAAATGCTTCAGAGCTATGTTGATTTAGGTATTATTCAAAAGAAGTTGAGTAAAAAGCTGAGTAAAAAAATAACTTCTATTTTCAGCAGCGTTTCGCCTGTTATTAATGATGAGCAAAGTTGGCGTGAAGTATACCTGGCCGCACTACGGGAAGAATTTCATAGTGTTGATAAATTGTACAAGGTAGGCTTGATCAGTCAGTACACTCTGCTCGATATTCGAAATGCACTGCAACTGGATAGAGATTCTTTTAATGTTACAAAACTTCAAAATGATATTGAAAGTAATGTTCAGCCAAAAAGTCTTTTTCAACGGCTAGAAATGTGGGTGCTGAAAGAATTTCGTGAAAAAAACTGGGCCATAGTTTTTCTTTCTAACTATCAGCGTAAGCGTTTATCTCAACGTATCCAGCGTGATATTGCAGGCATAGTGATGACACAGGCGGTGATTGAAATGCTGTCATCCAGAGATGATCTGGATAAACAGGCTAGCCGGGTAATTTCTGGTGTTTATCAACAGCGTCTGGATCGATGGAAGCTTCGCCTTGAAGCATTGCATAATGATTTTGAACAATTATTTGAAAATATTGAAAAAGAAATCTTTACTCTTTCATCATTGAAGACAGCGCAGGATAAAGCTGACTTTGATTTTCATCATGGTGAAATTGGAACTAAGGCTCATAACAAGGTTACACAAACGGTCAATAATCTATTAAATGAATCGGCTAATAATGGCGTTGAGGAACAGTTATCGATAAAAATGATTTTGTCGATTCCGTTGTTTTCCAGTCTTTCTGAAGATGTTTTAAAATTACTTTTGGTGCATGTTAGACCGGTCACTTTTTTATCAGGTGATATAATTATTGGTGAAGGAGAAAAGGGTGATGCTCTTTATATTATTAGTCATGGCGAAGCTGAGGCCACCAAAAAACTTGAAAATAGAGAGACTAAAATACTGGGGAAATTAAAACAGGGAGATTTTTTTGGAGAGCAGGCTTTGTTGGGTGATCATGTCAGGTCGGCTACAGTTACCGCTAAAACAGCAATGACTCTGTTACGGTTAAGACAGACAGACATAATTAAATTTGCAGAGAAACACATAGAAGTGAAGCAAAGGCTGGAACAGGCCAGAGATGACAGAGCGACGGATAATCATGTTTTATAATTTTAACTTTTGAACTCGGCCTATAAATATTTTTGATATAATTCCAGTTTGTTAAACCAGAGTGTGCAAATATGAATAGTGATGTAGCTAATGATCGAGCCATAGCCAGCTGGTTGCTATTGTGTGCTGTGTTGATCTTTTCGATGGTTATTTTAGGAGGTGTAACAAGACTCACTGGCTCAGGTTTGTCTATGGTTAACTGGCACCCTATCAATGGTGTAGTTCCTCCTATTACAGAACTGGCCTGGACAGAAGAATTTAATAATTACCGTCAATCGCCAGAATTTACCAAAATAAATCGGGATATGACACTTTCTGGATTTAAGCAAATATTTTATTTTGAATACTCTCATCGACTTTTAGGACGTTTGATCGGACTGGTTTTTCTGATCCCATTTTTGTATTTCTATTTTACTAAGAAAATAAGGCGTGGATTAACACCCCAGTTGATTTTTATGTTTATCCTGGGTGGTTTACAGGGATTACTAGGCTGGTACATGGTGAAAAGTGGACTGGTCGATAACCCTCATGTCAGTCAGTATCGATTAACAGCACATCTGATAGCCGCTATTTTGATTTATGCTTATATATTGTGGACGGCGATGAGTTTACTCAACCGGGATGCTCCAGTTTCCAGGTACCAGTCAAGAAATCCAGGCTTTCGAAAAGCTGTTTTCTATTTAATATTAATGGTGGTTGTTACTATTCTTTCAGGTGGTTTTGTTGCCGGGTTGAAAGCGGGTCTTATATTTAATACTTTTCCGTTAATGGGTGGCCAGTGGATTCCTCAAGGTATATTTTCATTAAATCCGTTGTATTTAAATTTTTTCGAAAATATGGTGACGGTTCAGTTTGAGCACCGGGTACTGGCGATTAGTACCGGGATCTTATTACTAGTTTACTGGTTAATGTCGAAATTTCATGATCTTGATCGAAGTGCAAACAGTAGTTTTAACATGGTAGCTTTCATGGTGATTGTGCAGATTACACTGGGCATCAGTACCTTGTTAATGCACGTACCGGTATGGCTGGCAGCCAGTCATCAGGCTGGGGCACTGCTGTTGTTCACGGCTGTATTATTCAATATGCATAAACTTAGTCGTCTTTAAAAAAATATTCACCGCAAAGGACGCTAAGGTACGCAGAGGGTTTTTAGGGGTATTCTTTAATTATAAATTTTACTCATACCCAATATGTTTAGAAGAATGAAGTGCTTAACTACCTAAATCATAAACCTTTGCGTACCTTAGCGTCCTTTGCGGTGAAAAAAGGTTTTCAACCAGATAACATAGCTTTAAGGCCTGCCAGGTGATCTATGCCTTTGGTCTTTTTTTCTTCTTCGCTTAGATTATTGTTTGAATGCTCTGCGCCTTCTAGCTCTTCGGATGGCATTTCTGCAATAAAGCGGCTGGCTTCGCATTGTATTATTTCACCATATTTTTGCCGGGTCTGGGCATAACTGATGGTCAAAGCTTTTTCAGCGCGGGTGATGCCTACATAGGCGAGGCGTCTTTCTTCTTCTATGCCTTGCTCATCCTGACATTGAAAATGGGGGATAGTGTCTTCTTCGAATCCGACCAGGTAAACATACGGAAATTCGAGTCCTTTGGCAGCATGGAATGTGGTTAGTTGAACACTCTCGGATTTATCTTCATCACTATTTTCAAGAATGGACATCAGTGTGAGCTGAGATACCAGTTTATCCAATGTGGGTTCGTCATGCTGCTTTTGCAGGTTGCCTATCCAGCTGATGAGTTCTTCTACATTTCCCATGCGCGCAGCTGCCTGTTTTTGTGAATTGCTAGTGTTGAGTAACCAGTCTTCATAATCCAGATCTTTGATGATTGATCGGGTTAATTCCATGGCATCCACTTCTTCAGCCTGACGCCTTTTTTCATCCAGCCAGTCACTGAATCGTTGCAAACTGTACCAGCCCTTGCGTGACATTTTCTCTTCAAGCCCTGCTTCGTGTAATACTGAGCTTAAAGGGCTGTGACGCCAGCCTGCGTATTCACCTAAAGTTCTGATCGTGGTAGCACCGATTTCACGTCGTGGTGTATTGATAATACGAAGCAGAGCCCGATCATCATCCGGATTAGAAATGATTCGAAGATAAGCTGTTAAGTCTTTGATTTCGCTACGCTCAAAAAAGGCTGTTCCACCCGTTATTTGATAGGGCACAGAGTTTTCACGTAATGCTTTTTCATACAGTCTGGATTGATGGTTACCACGGTATAAAATTGCAAAATTATTATAGGGTTCATTGCTTTGGAAATGTTTTCCAATAATATCAATGACCACGTTCTTTGCTTCATCCTGGTCATTTTTACAGGGCAGAATGCGGATAAATTCTCCCGGACCTGAAGCCGACCAGAGTTTCTTATCAAATAAATGAGGGTTGTTAGAAATAACCTGGTTGGCAACCTTTAAAATTCTTCCTGAGGAACGGTAATTCTGTTCTAACTTGATTACTTTTAACAGTGGGAAATCCTGTTGTAATCTGTTGATGTTTTCCGGTTTGGCACCGCGCCAGGCGTAGATGGATTGATCATCATCACCAACCACGGTCATTTTCTGGCGCATGTTGCAAAGTAATTTGATCAATTCATATTGGCTGGTATTGGTGTCCTGATATTCATCGATCAGCAGGTAATGGATTCTATCCTGCCATTTATTCAGAATTTTTTCGTGAGCGCGAAATAACAGAACAGGCAACATAATCAGGTCATCAAAATCGACTGAGTTACAGGCTTGTAACTGTTGCTGGTATGCCTGATAAATGGTGGCGTGATGCTTCTGTAAGACATCTTCAGACTGCTGCAAAGCCTGTTCTGGAGTAATAAATTCATTTTTCCAGTTACTTATCTGGTACTGGGTTTGTTTGATCAACTCGGCTTCAGGGCTATCTTTATGTTGTAACTCGGTGATGCAGGCTTCGGCATCTTTACCATCCAGAATAGAGAAACCTTTTCTATATCCCAGAGTGCTGAAATCCTGTTGTAAAATATTTAGTCCCAGCGTGTGGAAAGTAGAAATACGCAAACCTTTGGATTCAGCTTTCGTCAGTAGTTCGGTTGCACGTTGTTTCATTTCACGTGCGGCTTTGTTGGTAAAAGTAACAGCTCGAATATGACTGGCCTGATAACCTTGCTTGCGGATTAACCAGGCGATTTTCTGGGTAATAACGCGCGTTTTACCGCTTCCTGCTCCGGCTAATACCAGGCAAGGGTGATCGATGGCTTTCACCGCTTGTTGTTGGGGTTCATTCAAGTGTTGCAGATTCATGCCGGGTATTTTATCGTGCTGGTGGAATATTGATATAGTGCTTGAGCGAAATGAGGTTCGTAGCGAGGCTTTTCTGAGTGTGTGATATTTTGACTACTGCATATAGGCGTTTGGTCATTCCAAAAAACTTTATGCAGTAGTCAAAAGATTACGTGCTCAGAGAAGTCGTAGTAGATCTTACTTTTCGTTCAAGTGCTATGTAACCCATGAATAGAGATTGACAATGAATGAGAGATGATTTGAGTATTGATGAATCTGGGTGGTTGAAGGGTGTAGAGATTATCCAGTCACCTAATTTTAATCAACGAGCGAAAGATGCAGATGCCCGTTTAATTGTGGTGCATGGAATTAGCCTGCCTCCCGGTCAATATGGGGGAGGTTATGTTCAACAGCTGTTTACCAATAAACTTGATCCCGGTGAACATGAGTACTTTGAGCAAATAAAAGATTTACAGGTTTCAGCACATTGCTTTATAACAAGAGACGGTAAAGTCATTCAATTCGTATCATTTAAAAATCGAGCCTGGCATGCGGGAATCTCTAGCTGGCAAGGCACTGATAACTGTAATGATTTTTCAATTGGAATAGAAATGGAAGGTACTGATGATGAAGCGTATGAAGATAAGCAATATCAACAGCTTGCCAAACTGGTAATAAGCCTGAGGAAACAGTATCCTGCCATTCTAGAGCAATCTTTGTGTGGTCATAGCGACATATCTCCAGGCAGGAAAACCGATCCCGGTCCATTTTTTGACTGGAACAAGCTCTCTCATTTAATCAACAAAAATAACTAAGACTTATGATTTTTCTCAGTATTCTGATTGCTCTTATTCTGGAGCGTGTGACACCTCAATTTGTCGAAATAAGAAATTTCCGATGGTTACGGGATTATAGCCAGTGGATGGTGGCTGTTTTACATATAGAACGTTTTGGGGCCTGGATGGGGCTGGCTGTTTTAATTTTTCCCATCATGGTTGTTGTCTGGATTATGACAGGCATGTTTGAAAATGCTTTGTTTGGTTTATTTGAACTGGCTTTCGATGTGGCGGTTATATTCTTTTGTCTGGGGCCAAAGGAGCTTGATTCACAGGTTGATGGATATCTGGATGCCATCGAAGTAGGGGATACTCAGCAACGTTTTAAAGCAGCCAGCCAGCTAACTACTGAGGCACCTTCAATGGAGTTACCGGTGCAGGTTATACAAGTCTGTAAATCTATTTATGTTGAAGCAAATAGTCGTGTATTTGCGGTTCTATTCTGGTTTGTTTTATTTGGTCCTGTGGCAGCAATTGTTTATCGTGTATTCGAACAGTTTCTAACACGAAACTATCTGGAAAATTCGCTTGATTCTGTTAAACAGCTCATCAAAACAGTATTTGGCTGGATTGACTGGCTGCCTACACGTATTACTTTGTTTAGCTATATGGTGAGTGGTAATTTCGAAGAAGGCCTGCAAATATATCGTTCGGGTAATGTAGTTGCTGTTGATATGGTTGAGCAAAATAAGGAGTTGTTGCAAGCAGTGGGTTATCAGTCTATTGCTTCACATGAAGTGAGTGATGATAGTCATGCAATGGATCTGATTAGGAAGTCACGAGGTTTATTTTTACGGTCTCTGGTGGTTTGGTTGTTACTGGTTTTATTCTTTAGTTTTGTTGGTTGAGAAAAGTTCTGAAAATCATGGAATTACGGTTTCAATGCAATTTTTGAACTAGCAACCTAAATTCTAGTTTTTTTGTGAAGAGTTAAATATTCGTTTTAATTCCTGGCTGTTTAAGTTTGTTTTATCTGAAAAATTCAAAGCTCTCTTCAATCGACCAGGTGCACTCCTACCCATACACATATGCTCAGGATCAGCCTCAAAAGCCATCAATACAGCATTCAACAAGTGATCCCGGTTAAAAACCTGTTCAGTCAAGTACTGCTGAATCTCCAGCACATCATCAAAAACTTTATTCATTAATATGGAATGATCTTTCCATAACTCATCAACTGTGCCTTTGGTTTCCAGTCCACAAATATTAGTTGTCAAAATAAACATGTTTTTTCTGACAAGCTCAAAAAGCATGTCCGTTTCATTATCTATAATTTGAACGGGTATATTAAGAGTGGAAAGTGTGTGCTGGATAATCTGCGAACTAGCTCCAAAAACAGGGGATGGGACTAATACTTTGAAATCCATGCCGAGCTTTTTCTCAAACCAGACAGTGATGACAGTTGGGTCAATAAGTTCTGTTCTTTGCCAGTCGGCAGGTAATAATTCATTTTGTAGCAGTGTTACTTTATTCAGCCAGGCACTGGGAATAAGTTTCAAAGTGGCTTGAAGGTCACTTTCTCCAACCGCAACTAAAACGAGCACAGGATCAGGAGTCGACGGGGCTAGACTTTGCATATCATCCTGTCGGTTAACAGGTACAACTATATAGCCTGCTTTTAGAAAACCACGAGCAAATACACCACCCATTTCGCCCATTCCAACAATTATGACTGTCTGTTTCATAAAAACCTCTGGCATATAAGAATATTGGTAAATTATGCCTTAATTATATAGCTAAATCTCCCTCCATAATTTTGTTTTAGTTGATCTAGATTAGTATAAGATTATGCCTTTGGATGTTAATGTTCACCCATGAGTAGCAATGAATTTTTAGACATAGCCCTGCAGGCAGCAAAAGCAGGTGAAGAGGTTATACGGTATTATTATGATGCCAATGTAAAGGTCATCATGAAGGAGGATTATACTCCTGTTACGGTGGCTGATATTGAAACTGAGCAAAAGATCAAAGAAGTGATTCTGGGTGCTTTTCCTGAACATGGCTTCTATGGTGAAGAAACCGGCATGACTAATTCTGATGCTGAATTCACCTGGTTGATCGATCCTATCGATGGTACTAAAAGCTTTGTCCGTCAGTACCCATTTTTCTCTACTCAAATCGCATTGATGCATAAAGACGAGCTAATTGTCGGTGTGTCAAATGGTGTTATGTTTAATGAACTGGCCTGGGCGAGTAAAGGTGAAGGTGCCTTTATGAATGACAAACCTATTCATGTAAGTGATAACATCGATGAATTACGTGATGCTGCACTTTCTATGGGTAACATTGCGACTCTTGCCAGTCAACCATCCCGTTGGCAGGGTGCTGCTAAGCTCGCTCAACAGGTCAACAGAACCAGAGGTTATGGTGATTTCTACCATTACCATTTACTGGCCAGTGGCAAGATAGAAATTATTGTTGAGTCGGACGTGAATATTCTGGATATCGCGGCTTTATCCGTTATTGTAAATGAGGCCGGTGGAAGATTTACTGACCTGGAAGGTCAAGCGCTAAATCTGAAAACGAGTTCTGTGCTGGCGACCAGCAACGAAACTTTATATCAGAAAGTTTTTTCTTTAATACATGATTAATTGAGAAGTCGCTTTATTGATACACAAGAGTAATCTGAACTTTAGAAAGGTTCTGAGTATTTTTGTGAATGAGTAAAAGAGGGGAGCAGACACCGATTATGAATGTTTCATTTTGGAGTTTATTTTTTTATGCTGAAATTGATTGATGCATTACCGCTTCCACATTTTATTGTATTAAGTTTATTCTTAGGACTTGCCCCATTTTTTCCTGAACCGCATCTAGTGGAAAAAGTTAGAATGTTAATGAGTGGAGAATTAGTAAAACCTCTCGATATGTTTGACCTGTTATTGCATTCAACACCATGGATTTTGTTAGTGTTAAAACTGACCCTGGTCGTAAAAAAAACTAAGCGAGCAACAGCTTAAGATTTATTGTAACTATTCAGCGTAGTTAAAAGAAAAATTATCACCATGAACTAGGGCAGGACGCCCGTAGGTAGGGCATTGCAGTACCAATTGTCGAGACACGAAGGAAAATCATTTGGTAATAATGAAATATGTTCGTAATTATAATAAATGTGTATTTGTTCTTCTTCGTGATGAAAAATCTTTAAAGTAACAGAATATTGAATTTTGCTGAGTTACGAATTATTTAGCTCAACCCATACATCATTAATAAAACCTTCCGAGGGTTTGTAACGGGACTTGTAACTCATCTTGTCACAGCCCTTTATCCAGTAACCTAGGTAGAGGTAGGGTAGAGCATCTTCAATGGTTAACTCTATTTGTTTAAGAATGGCATAGTGCCCCAGACTTCGGTGTTTTTCATCCGGGTCAAAAAAAGTATACACGGCTGAATGGCCTGTGCTGATGGTATCGGTCACCGCTACTGCAAGTAATTTTTTACCCTTTCGAAACTCTATAAACGAAGTGTCCGTCCAGTCGCAGATTAAAAAACGATGATAATCTGAACGTGTTGGGTTCTCCATGCTCCCCCCAATATGCCGGCTATTGATATAACGTTTGTATAACTCAAAATGCTCCTCAGCAAACTTCTCGTCTATTAATTTGATCGTCAGGTCATTATTTTTTCGTAATGTGCGTTTGTCATTTCTTGAAAACTCATACTGACCGACAGGTATCCTGATAGAGACACATTCTTCACAATCAGGGCAATGTGGACGGTACAGGTAACCACCTGAACGACGAAAGCCAAACTGGATTAACTCATCATAGGTTTCCACATCCATATCAATATGTGGATTTGCAAAGGCACTGATTGACTGACGACCGGGCAGGTAGCCACAGATTTCAGGTGTTGATGCGTAGAAATGTAATTTAGTCTGGTCGTTCATTTTTTATTCTGAGTCGATGTATTCACAATTTTTGAGTTTGTGAGCAGCCTATCAAATTGATAGATCAATATTATTTTAGACAGTGTCTGAGAAATTTCACAGAATAAAGGACTTTTTTTTAAAACAAACGATGACCGGTCATTTATTTGTCACTAAAACGTCTTCTCCAACCGTCAGTATCCCGTTTGACTGATGAAGACCATTTTGACCAACAAAAACTTTACCATCTATTCTTCGGTAACTTGCCAGAGTTTTTAATAGAGTAGGATGTTTTTCAGCAGATTGCTGGTTTATGCTGGTAATAATGCATCGAGAACAGGGTTTGGCTAATAAAATATCAATATTGTTTACTGTTATTTTTGACCATAAATCTTCTTCATGGGCATTACAGCCATCGATAACAATATTGGCTCGAAAGCGATTGATATCGATCTTTTCACCCAGTTTGTTACTTAATAGTTTAGCTGTAGAACGAGTCATAACTAATAATGGAAAACCATCGGCAAATCCAACGCGTTGTTTGTTTTTTGCATAATCAGGGTCTACTAACCGGTGCTCTGAATCTGCAAGAAAAACCAGGTCACAGGGGATTCCCAAAAAAACACTGAACCACGAACTGGCCTGGAGTGAAACAACTGTAGCTGAACATTGGTCTTTCCATATGTTGACCCCAATCTTTTTGCTGCTGTTGTTTTGTAGAGGGATTTCTAATGTTGAGGATATTTCATCGCTGCTGACTATTAGAGAGTTGTCAGTAAGTGCTGTTTTAATTCTAGCCATTTTCGGGAATTTTCGTTGACTCAGAAAATTCCCTTGTTTGTCCACCAGCATCCAGTGGCGGTCATATTTAAAACCGGTATCGGTTAATTCAATGCTACCCAGATCGATGCCCTGGCAGGATTTTATGGGGTAGACATGTAATGAGTGAATTACTGGAGGCATTTTAAATCTCAAAAAACTGCTTTGTTGTGGATAAGGTTTCGGCTGCTAGAATATGTGTTTCTTTATTCTGAAGCCGGGCAACCGTCTGTAGAATATGTGGCAGATATTTTGGTAAATTAAGATTGCCAGCTGGCTTTTCGGGTAAATCTCTGGGTAATAAATAAGGTGCATCTGTTTCCAGCATTAATCGATTTGACGGAATATCCTTCACCAGTTTTTGTAGCTCCTGTCCCCTGCGTTCATCACAGATCCAGCCGGTCACGCCAATATGGCAATCGAGGTCTAATAGTTTATAGAGTGCTTTTTTATTGTCGGTAAAACAATGTGATACGACATTTTTAAGCTGATCACGGTTTTCCTGTAACAGGGTTATAAAAGTATCAAAGGCATCTCGCTGATGCAGGAATACTGGTTTTTTATATTCAATAGCCAATTCTAACTGCTGTTGAAAAACATCAATTTGCTGATTTCTTGGTGAAAAATCTCGATTGAAATCAAGGCCAGTTTCACCAATAGCTTTGACACAATCTAAAGAAGCCAGTGATTTTAGTTGTTGAAGAGAATCCTGATCCCATTCTTTGGCATCGTGAGGGTGGATTCCGCTAGTGCAAAAAAGCTGATCTGGAAATTGATTACATAGCTCAACAGCAATTTTACTGTGTTCGATGGATGTCCCTGTTACGATTAACTTTGTGACATTTACTTCTGTAGCTTGTTGAAGAACTTGATCAATATTTGTTAATAATCGTTTGTTAGTCAGGTTTACACCGATATCAATTAATTCACCTGGCTGTGTTTCCAATGTAGTCATTATAATTTCACCATCAGTTTCGAATACCAATACCACGATTTAAAAGAGTCAGGCAAGATGAAAATAATACTACGATGAATAAAATAATTATCGATAGCGCAAGGGTTAAATCAATATCTGTGATACCCAGAAAACCAAAACGAAAGCTATTGATCATGTATAAAATGGGATTGATTAATGAAGCACTTTGCCAAAATTCGGGTAATAGCTGGATAGAATAAAAAATACCCCCGAGATAGGTAAGCGGGGTGAGAACGAAAGTTGGGATGATGGAGACATCATCGAAACTTGTTGCATAAACTCCATTTATCAATCCTGCTAGAGAAAATAGCAAAGCAGTTAAAAAGGCTACCGAAAACACAAGCAGGGGACTGTGAACGTTAAAACTGGTGAAAAACATGGCAACTATGGTGACTGCTAAACCAACAGATAATCCCCGTGCTACTCCACCGGTCAGGAAGCCAAGTAATATCACAACATTAGGAATGGGTGAAACGAGCATTTCTTCAATATGACGTGAAAATTTAGCGCCGTAAAAAGAAGAAACGACATTGGCATATGAACTGGTGATGATAGACATCATGATAAGTCCGGGCATAATGAAATCGATATAATTCATTCCATCCATCTTTCCGATGCGACCACCAATAAGGTTACCAAAGATTAAAAAATAGAGTGCTACCGTAATCACTGGAGGTACTATTGTCTGAACCCAAATTCTACTAAATCGTAAAATTTCTTTACGAGCGATAGTGAGGTAAGCAATCCAGTATTTTTGAAGTTGTTTCATAATTTTGTATTGTTACTTGATGTTTCTTTATTGTTGATGAGTGAAACAAACAATTCTTCAAGCCTGTTCACTTTATTTCGCATACTCTCAATTTCCAGCCCCAGTGCGTGGATTTGAAGAATTAATTCATTCATGGTCTGATCTTTTGGGATGTCGACTTCCAGTGTATGTTCATCGATTAACCGGAGAATAAATGAACCTTTGACCTGTGGGAGTTCAGAGACCGCCTGTTTAAGGTAAAGCACAAAGGTTTCGCTGTTTAATGTACTCAGTAATGATTTCATACTGGTGTCTTTAATGATATTACCCTGATCGATAATGGCTATGTTGCGGCACATTTGTTCAGCTTCTTCGAGATAATGTGTCGTTAGTATGATAGTTGTTCCCTGATCATTAATATCACGCATAAACTTCCACATTGAGCGACGTAATTCAATATCAACACCAGCTGTGGGTTCATCCAGAATGAGTAATTCCGGTTTATGGATAAGCGCTCGAGCTATCATTAAACGTCTTTTCATGCCGCCGGAGAGGTCTCTGGCCTGCAAAAAACGTTTATCCCATAAGCCCAGTTCTTTGAGAAAGTATTCAGACTGTTTTTTCACTTTGGTAGAAGGAACACCATAGTAGCCTCCCTGATTAGCAATTATTTCACCTACAGGTTCAAATATGTTGAAATTGAACTCCTGGGGAACCATGCCAATTTTTGACTTGGCCTGGATAAGCTCGTTTTCCAGATCATGACCAAAAATTTTGACACTGCCTGAGGTTTTGTTGATGAGTGACGATAAAATTCCAATACAGGTAGATTTACCTGCGCCATTAGGGCCAAGAAGTGCAAAAAAATCACCTTTTTTAACTTTAAGGTCGATTCCTTTGAGTGCTTCAAAGCCATTTTTGTAAGTTTTTCTGAGTTGGTTTATTTCAAGCGCGTACATCTAATTAAAATCTGAAAATTGGAATTATAGCTAATATTTTATCTACTTAAGAGAAATTCAAGCCTAAAAGCAAAATGGGTACTGATTAATATCAGGATTGTGCTATATACCCATTAACAATCTGTTTCATAGAATTAATTATAAATTATGCAGCACTATTTAAACTCATTATTTGTCCTACTGGTTGAGCCATCCCGCTCTCAACGAAAAATAGTCGTTCAACAAATGGAAGAACTCGGCATATCTCAATATGAAGCTGTAGATACTGGCCAGGAAGCTTTAGCCGTTATCGACACAGATCAGCCTGATCTAGTAATCAGTACGATGTTTCTTGATGATATGACGGGTAAGGAACTGGTACTGGAAATGCGCGAAAACCCTGTGACTATTGATATACCCTTTATGCTGATTTCCTCAGAGACATCGTTTTCTGAACTTAATCCTATTAAGCAGGCTGGAGCATCAGCAGTTCTTCCCAAACCCTTTAAGGCCATTGATCTGAAAAGGGCAATCCATATGATTATGGACTGGGCAAATCCCGATATGCTTGATCTTGATGATCCATTGGCCGGGGATGTAAAGGTATTATTAGTCGATGATAGTAAATTAGCTCGGCGTTTGATTACTCGAACTTTGAATAATTTAGGTATAGAAAGTATAACGGAAGCTGAAAATGGACGCGATGCTATCCCGTTAATTCAACAGCAAAAATTTGATTTGATTATTACAGATTATAATATGCCCGAAATGGATGGGCATGAATTGCTGTTGTTTATTCGGCACAGGAGTAATCAGAAAAGTGTTCCGGTAATGCTGGTAACAACAGAAGGTGATGAGAGTAAATTATCGGCCATTCAGCACGAAGGGGTCTCGGCCATTATGGATAAACCCTTTGAAGCACTTGAAGTAAAAAAATTATTCGAGTCTGTTTTTATAGACGAAGAATAGTATCTAATGACTAGAATGCTAATGATAATTAATCAAAATACTAGGTGTTTAACTCAATAACCTGGTTTGTAATCTGGACTCCAGGGATTGTTTCTCAGAAAGTAATACGATTCGTAATCTGAGCTAGGAAATGTACTCCATACATCATTGTATTGATCTTTTTGTGCGAGAGGTTGGCTTTGCTCAAGTTGCTTAACCTGTAGTTGAGTAATTGGTTTACTGATAGCCAGTTCCGGTTGTTGAGCAGGAATTATTTTGGGAGCAACCGGTGCAATTTCCTCGATAACCTCAGTTGTTGCCGGCTGTAGTTGATAAACTTTCTGAATTATTTTGCTTTGCTCTTTCAGTAAATTTTCTGAATAAACTGGATACTCATAATTTCTGTCCATCTGTGAGAAAAGAACCCATAAGATACCTGATAGTATAATAAGCACTGACACCATAAGGTATGTACTGAGTGTAAATTTTGTCATTTCGTAAAACTACTGAGAAATTAGTATTTGAGCCTATTAGTGTATTTGAATCTACTGATATAGACAAGGTAATCGATGAGTATCAACATAATTGAGCTGTTTGTAATGGATAATTGTCAGATTTGTCCGCAAATGGAGAGACTTTTTGAACGCATGCACCAAAATGGAGCGTTTAATGAATTGAAAATTGTTAATATTGGAAATCATCCTGAAGTAGCTGAAAAAAATAATATCCGTTCAGTTCCTTACTATTTAATCAATGATATTGGTTTTTCAGGGTTAAAGACTCAGCATGAAATCATGACTCTGTTACAACAGGGAGAAGTTGATCGATGGCAGGAATTTTTAAAGAGTGAGCTATCTGAGGGAGTTTTAAAAGAAGCTGAAGTTGCCATTATCGAGAACTCTTCAGCACGTGAAGCAATGATGCTACTACTCGATGATATTAATACGACTCTAGTCGTTCGTATCGGCTTAAGTGCAATTATTGAAACAGTCGCAGAAAGCGGCTTGCTCAATGACTATGAGAATCATTTTATTAGCTTAGCATCTCAACAGGATGAACGTATTGCTATCGATGCTATATATTATTTATCCTTACTGGCAACAAAGTCGAGTTTACATAAACTGCGTGAAATTGCAGAAAATGGAGCTGAACAGTTAAAATCTCATGCGGAAGAAGTTTTGCAGGATTTGGAAAATTAAGAAATCTTTAGTTGGTGATATTGGACTTTTAAGCAGAAGTGAGTGAGTTTTCAGAAGAGAAAACTTAACTAAGCTATACTTACTTAAAAATAATTATTCAGGCCACTAAAAAATTATTATGGACAATGAATCTATTGTTTTTACTTTATTTTTAATTTTTTTTGGTGCGGCAGTTATAGCCACCATTGCTTTAACTCTGCGTCAATCTCTTATCATAGCTTATATAGCTGTGGGTATTTTGATTGGACCTTCCGGTTTCTCACTGATACACGATGCTGAGCTCATTCAGAATATAGCTAATGTCGGTATTATCTTTTTACTATTCTTATTAGGGTTAAACCTTAATCCAAAAGAGTTAATTCAACTGGCAGGAGAAACTACCCTGGTTACAGGGATCAGCTCGTTAGCACTATTGTTTCTGGGATATTTTTATAGCCTTTTGTTTGGATACACTCAACAGGAAGCACTGATAATCGGTGCTGCTCTGATGTTTTCAAGCACTATTATCGGCCTAAAGCTAATTCCCACTACGATACTGCATCACCAGCATACCGGTGAAATTATGATCAGCGTACTGCTGATGCAGGATATTATTGCGATAATATTATTGCTGGCACTGGAAGGTTCTGCACAGCAAACGTTTGGCTGGATGAGTGTCGGGCTCCCTTTACTGGCGCTACCAGGGCTTGTGTTAACAACGTATTTGATTGAAAAATACCTGTTAATCCGTTTAATTCGTTCATTTGACCGTATTCAGGAATATATTTTTTTACTGGCTATAGGTTGGTGTCTAGGGGTCGCTGAAGCAGCTGAATGGTTAGGGCTTTCCTATGAAATAGGTGCATTCATTGCGGGTGTTTCAATTGCACGTAGTCCGATTGCCTTATTTATAGCTGATAGCCTTAAACCTTTACGTGATTTTTTCCTGATTATATTTTTTGTAGCCTTAGGGGCTAATTTTGATTTATCAATTTTACACCAGATCTGGGTAGCGTCTTTAGGACTGATTCTGTTAGCCGTTTTGGCCAAACCCTATTTTTATCGACTTCTCTTAAGGGTTTCAAAAGAGTCATCAGGGCGATCTACTGAAGTTGCTATGCGGCTCGGTCAAATGAGTGAGTTCTCTTTGTTACTAGCGGTGCTGGCAGCAGAGATGGACCTGATTCGAGATCAGGTTAGCTTTCTGATTCAGTTTGCAACACTGATCAGTTTTATCATTTCTTCGACTTATGTAGTGATGAAATATCCAACGCCTATCGCCCTGAGTGACAGGCTCAGGCGGGATTAGTTTTTATTTGAATCCACTAATATGAGGGTGTATCCATAATTTTTGTGAACAATTTATCACATTGAATAGTACAGGTTATGAGTTCAGTTTTCGTTCAGTTAATGTGACCTATAGTGCAGACACCAAAACAAACGGAGTCTGATTATGAAAAAGAATATGATTAAGTTGATGTTACATGTGACAGTTATGGTTGTTTCTTCAACAGCTTTTGCAGGAAACAAACATCATGATAAAAGCCATCAGCAAAGACATAAACAGTTTGTGTATGGCAAGGTACTGGATGTGACTCCGGTATATCGTGAAGTTAAAATAAACAAACCGGTAAAAGAATGCTGGTCGGAACCGGCAAGGTATTCAAAAAGAGATCGTTATGTGGATAAATCTGCAGGTGCTACCTTAGCTGGTGGTTTAATTGGCGGGATTATAGGTCATCAATTTGGTAAAGGAAGAGGAAACAAACTGGCTACAGCGGTAGGTACTATTATCGGTGCACAAGTAGGTCATGATTCGAATAGAGGTCAATATGATACTGCATCATTTAATCGTCATACACGTTATGAACAGCACTGTGAAACCACAAATCATGTGAGTTATGAAGAAGTAGTCGATAGCTACCGAGTAAAATATCGTTATAAAGGTAAGCATTATCTGACGACTATGCCATATGATCCAGGCAAAAAAATTAAATTGAAAATCACCATCGAACCTGTGTTTTAATTCACCCATTCAGTGACGGAATTAATAATGAGAGCAATAGTTATAGAAGATGATCAGGATATAAACCAGCAAATTGTTTCGCGCTTGAAGCAGGAAGGATTTGCAGTTGATTCAGCTGATAATGGTGTTGATGGGTTATACCTGATGCAGGAATTTCCATGTGATGTAGCCATTGTTGATTTAGGGCTTCCAGAAATGTCTGGCATGGATGTGATTAAAAAAATACGAGCTGATGGCAGTGATTTGCCGATACTCATTTTAACCGCAAGAGGTCGATGGCAGGATAAGGTCGAAGGCCTGGATGCTGGGGCTGATGATTACCTGGTAAAACCATTTCACCAGGAAGAGCTAATGGCTCGTATTCGAGTTTTAATTCGAAGAGCAGCCGGCTGGTCTGATTCAACACTTCAGTGCGGCCCTGTTGTGCTTGATCCTTCTACCCAACGAGTAACCCTGTCTGAGCAGGAAATAGAACTAACTGCTTACGAATATAAGGTCATTGAATATCTCATGGTACATGCGGGAGAAGTTGTCTCTAAATCGGTACTGACTGAACACCTTTATGATGATGAAGGCGATCGTGACAGTAATGTGATTGAAGTATTTATTCGCCGCTTGCGTCAAAAACTCGACCCTGATGATTCTTTACAGCCGATAGAAACATTACGTGGCAGGGGATACCGTTTTACACTTGAACCCGCAAAAGTTAATTAAGTTGAATTTATAATAATTCATGCCCGTTTATTTATGAAATCCATCAAATCAAGAATGATGTTGACCAGCCTGGTTGTGCTGGTTGGCTTTATGATATTGACGGTTATTGCGTTGGAGCGTGCGGTGGAAAAACGCATGCTACAGGCAGAGGAGGATAAATTACAGGCATTAATGTATAGCGTGCTGGCCGCTGTGGATCGTGATGCCACCGGTTTAAGCATCACGGTTTCTGATACACGGCTGTTTGAGGGGGCATTGTTTAATCCAGACTCCGGGCTTTATGCGGTACTTTATGATGTTAAAGAAGAGATTTGGCGTTCTCTTTCATATGAAGGGGAGTTTGATAAACCAGATGACCTGGTTCCAGAAGAGTTACGTTTTAGCCAGCTTGAATTTGAAAATCGATCCTGGTTTCAGTTGGCATTTTCTATTCGTTGGCCAAACGTACACGATAAATTGAGTTTGTATGAGCTTGTCTTGTGGAAAAATGCTGATGATTATTTTGCTCAGTTCGAACGCTTCAGGCAAACTTTATGGTTATGGCTGGTTATTACAATAGCTTTTCTTTTAGTTTTAATGTGGCTGGTGATGTTGTGGGGATTGCGCCCTTTACGTCTGATCGGGGAGGAAGTACAAGCCATAGAAAATCATCAGAAACAACGCTTCGACTCAAATTATCCCACTGAAATTAAACCACTCACTCAAAACTTAAACTTATTACTGCAGCGGGAACAGCATCAGATGCAACGTTATCGAAATGCTCTTGATGATCTTGCACACAGTTTAAAAACTCCTTTAGCCGTTTTGCGAGGTTTAACTGAGAAAACAGGAGAGTGGAGCGAAGATGATACTCATACCCTGCATGAGCAAAATAACCGGATGAATCAAATCGTCTCATACCAGTTACAAAAAGCAGCTACTGTAGGAGGGGAGTCGATGGCTAAACCTATCAAGTTAACTGATTTACTCGATAAAACAGTGAAAGCTCTGAGGAAAGTTTATAAAAGCAAGGGGTTATCTATTGAGCTAAAATCTGATTTGACGGCATCATTGAGAATGGATGAAAGTGATTTGATGGAAATACTGGGCAATCTGATCGATAACGCCTGTAAATATGGCAAGTTAAATGTTCGAATTAATGCGTTCCAGCAACAGGATAAAATGGTATTACGGATTGAAGATGATGGTGCAGGGCTAAAACCTGAGCAGTTAAATAATATTTTGACACGTGGAATACGTCTGGATCAAACTCAGGAAGGACAGGGTATAGGCCTGGCCGTTGTTAATGATATCGTCGATGCATACGATATTAGTATGAAGTTTGCGATATCAGACTTAGGTGGCTTAAAAGTTATTTTAGAATTTAAAAATATTTAATACTCAATAGCCTTAATCAATCAATTTAAGGTTAAGGATAACCAAAGCCCATAACTAATAATTAAGGCACCCGGTAAATAAAAGACCCACTCAAGACGTTTATTTCTTAAATCGTAAGGTCTTTTCTGATCTTGAATTGTGTCTTGCCTCATAATAAATCCCCATGAAATTATTTTTCATAACAGATTGGATTCTAGACCATAGCAATAGTTCGATTATGTGAAGTGAGTTCAGAAATGGAATGCTTTTGATTTTCAAAACCATAAAACTGACCAGTGGTCACTACGCTCGATGAAACATGTTGAGCGACACAGATACTGCAACGATAAAAGGAAACCTGACTTTTATCATTTTTTGTGGATTCGTAAATATTCATCAGAGAATTACAGTGTGGACATTTCATGCGTGTTCCTCCCAAAGGATAGCGCTGATGGTGTTTAAGGCTGTAAGTTTATTAATTTTTGTGTCAGATCAACAATAGTTAGATTATAAAATATTTAGGCGGGATGACAATATATAGTATTCATTCAGGAGTAATAGCACTATATGTAGTGTTGTTGCTTTAAAGTGTCCAGAGGTTTAGAGAATTGATTTATTTAGTTTTATGTCAGGGAGTTAGTTGAACTATTTAATGCAGTTTATGAGTTCCCCTGTTTAAATAGAAAATTAAACAGGGAAGAAAATCTGATAAACGGTATCTGTAAAAATGACTAAATAGCCTTAAAGCCGATATCTGTACGAAAATAGGATCCGTTCCAGTCTATTTTATTCACGATCTGGTAAGCAGCCTGTTGTGCCTGTTGTACATCATCACCCAAAGCCACAGCACATAAAACACGACCTCCATTGCTTACCAGTTGTTGTTCTGAATTTAGTGTGGTTCCTGCATGAAAAACCTTAGTTGACTCAGTTTCAACTGGAATATTATTGATGGGTTCGCCTTTTTTATATTGATCAGGATATCCATTGGCGGCGAGAACAACGCCAAGTGAAACTTTGGTATTCCATACTGTTATTTGTTGATCAAGCTGGTGATCGATAGCGGCCAGGCAATGTTCTACCAGGTCGGATTTCAGGCGCATTAAGATGGGTTGTGTTTCAGGATCACCAAATCGACAGTTATACTCAAGAACCTTGGGGACTCCATTTTTATCAATCATGAGACCAGCATATAGAAATCCTGTGTAGGGAGCGCCTTCGGCTGCCATGCCATCTACCGTAGGTCGAATTACTTCATCCATGACGCGTTGAGACATTTCATCGGTTACAATCGGAGCGGGGGAATAAGCGCCCATGCCTCCTGTGTTTGGTCCTTTATCGCCATTATCACGAGCTTTGTGATCCTGTGATGTGGCCATTGGCAAGATATTTTCACCATCGACCATGCAGATAAAACTGGCTTCTTCACCTTGCAGAAACTCTTCGATAACAACACGGTGACCTGCATCACCAAATGCATTACCGGCAAGCATGTCCTTTACCGCAGAAATTGCCTGCTCAGTGGTTTCAGCAAGTATTACCCCTTTTCCAGCTGCTAAACCATCAGCCTTAATCACGATAGGCGCACCCACTTTTTCCAGGTAAGTAATGGCAGGATCGATTTCAGTAAAACTTTGATAATCTGCAGTAGGTATGTTGTGACGAGCGAGGAAATCTTTAGTGAAAGTCTTAGAACCCTCAAGTTGAGAAGCCTTCCGGCTGGGACCAAATATTTTTAATCCTTCGCTTTGAAAAAGATCCACAACACCATCAACCAGTGGTGCTTCCGGGCCGACAATAGTGAGTCCAATAGCTGAGGTTTTGGCAAATTCACATAAGCCAGTGATATCTTCAGCATTGATATCGATATTGGTGAGTTTATTCTCTGTTGCTGTTCCGGCATTGCCAGGTGCTACATAAACTTCAGAAACAAGAGGAGACTGTGCAGCTTTCCAGGCCAGGGCATGTTCGCGGCCACCGCCACCAATAACGAGTACTTTCATAGTTAAAACCTTTTAGTATATGTTTTACCACGAAGAGCACGAAGTACACGAAGATTATTAATATTTATGAGTATTAATAATTTAAGATAATATTTTACACAGGTATTAAAATTTATGCTTATTGTGCTTTAGGCAACCAAATTTTATGTCGCTTTAAAATAATTCTAAAAACCTTCGTGTTCTTGGTGTTCATCGTGGTGAATAAGTTCTTTAATGACGGAAATGACGCATTTTAGTGAATACCATAGCTATGCCATGTTCATTAGCGGCATCGATAACTTCATTATCCCGCATGGAGCCACCAGGCTGAATGATTGCCTTAATGCCTGCATCATTGGCAGCATCGATGCCATCACGGAATGGGAAGAAAGCATCCGATGCCATAATTGATCCGGTGACTTCGAGGTTTGCATGTTGAGCTTTAATTCCTGCAATACGGGCACTGTTAATTCGTGACATTTGTCCTGCGCCTACACCGATGGTCATTAGTTCTTTTGCATAAACAATAGCATTTGATTTTACAAATTTAGCTATTTTCCAGCCAAATAGAAGGTCTGTCATTTGCTGTTCTGTGGGTTGTGTTTTTGTGACGACTTCCAGAGTGTCATACAAAGACATATCTGCATCCTGAACAAGCAATCCACCGTTAACTCTTTTTGAATCGAGTCGATAGGCTGCTTCTTTCCATTGTCCGGTTGATAACAATCTTACGTTTGGTTTAGTTGATATGATTTCAGCAGCATTTTCGTCAACTGAAGGTGCAATAATAACTTCTACAAATTGACGATCAATAATGGCCTGAGCAGTGTGCTCATCCAGGGGGCGGTTAAAAGCAATAATGCCTCCAAAAGCTGACTCGGGATCTGTCGCAAAAGCACGATCATAAGCTGTTAAAATATTATCGGTAGTCGCAACTCCACAAGGATTAGCATGTTTCACAATAACGCAGCTGGGTTCATCAAACTGTTTGATGCATTCTAGCGCCGCATCTGTATCACCAATATTATTGTATGATAATTCTTTACCGGATAACTGAACTGCGGTGGCTATGCAAGGTTCTTTTAGATTAGTTTCTACATAGAATGCTGCATTCTGATGAGGGTTTTCACCGTAACGCATGCCTTGCATGTGCTGGTATTGAAAAGTAATTGTTCTTGGGAATTGTTTATCCTGTTCAGATTGTACCATGCGTCCAAAATAATTTGATATAGCACCATCATAACTGGAAGTATGTTCAAAGGCTTTAATGGCTAAAGAAAAACGTGTTTCAGCACTGACGGCCTGATTATTATCAGCCATTTCCTGTAAAACCTGAGAATAATCGAGTGGATCTATGACCACGCAAACCCGGGCATTATTCTTAGCAGCTGATCGCAACATGGCTGGGCCACCAATATCGATATTTTCGATGGCATCTTCCAATGTGCAATCAGGATTTGCGACGGTTTGCTGGAAGGGGTATAAATTAATGACTACAAGATCAATCGGCTTGATATCATGTTCCGCCATAACAGCATCATCGACTCCGCTGCGACCAAGCAATCCCCCATGAACTTTAGGGTGTAATGTTTTTACCCTGCCATCCATCATCTCAGGAAAGCCAGTGTGATCTGCAATCTCAGTGACAGGAATATCATTGTCCGCAATCAGCTTTGCAGTTCCTCCGGTTGAGAGTAATTCAACTCCCTGCTCATGTAATGAACGAGCGAATTCCAGAATTCCAGATTTGTCAGAAACACTTAACAGTGCGCGGCGAATTGATTGCTCTGAGTCGGCCATATTTCAGTCCTGAATTTTAAAACGACGCATTATAAACCTAGAATTCGTAGTTGGACAGCATTCAGATTGGTTTTGTGTGTTTGTCTGGCGTAGCTAAAAAATAAAGGAATGGCTAGTCCTTTCTATTTTTTTAGCATAGATAGGCGAACACACAAGATCTAGATGAGTGATGTAGCGGTTTTAGCTATCATGAAGAGCTTCCTCATGATTTAAATATGTAATTATATCAATAGGTTATGATTTTATTTAGCGGCCAACTGCGGATGCTAGGTTGCAGTATGCATCGATTAACATGAAGAATGTTATGAATAAATATTATTGAATTTATTTAAATTGAGAAAAACTTGCAGGGCAGAAGGAGTCAAATATTAAGGATTAATTTCGTATTGCTTGAGTTTTTTGCGTAATGTGCCGCGATTAATACCCAGGCAGCTTGCAGCTTTGGATTGATTGTTCTCACAATGGTCCATGATTGTTGAAAACAGCGGTTTTTCAATTTCAGACAATACTTTATCGTATAGATTACTGGGTATTTCTCCATCCAGATCACTAAGGTATTGCGTCAATGCTAATTCTACCGTTTGTTTCAGGGAGTAATTATTTTTATTCGAGCTGCTATTCAAACCAATTTCTCATTATTAACAACACTGGTGGTAATTTAACCAGTAATATCAGGTAGTGCCCGGGGAAGGTGAATCCCTGAACTCCTGGTTGAAAACACGTTGATAGCGCAGGTATTTGAAAATCCAGCTTTTAGTCAGAGTCTTTTATAAATACATCAGACTGCTATTAAACTGAATATCTCAAATACATACACTCTAGCCTGTGTTTCTCCATCTGCAACTGGATTTTACAGCTTACTTCTTAACAGGCAGTGTCAAAATAATTGGCATGCAATTGTTCAAAAAGTTGTTCTATAAGCCCTGTTTGCTCACTACTGGTCTCGGTTAACATGATCAGCTGTTTATAATTTTGCTGATAAATATTTTCGTCACCAAGTTGCCAGTTAATGTGTTTACGTGCAATTCGCAGTCCCTGAAACTCTCCATAAAATTCATACAAATTTTGAAGATGTTGAAGTAGCCAGTTTTTTCTTATTGTCAGATCAGGTTCATCAAGTTCCAGTCCGGTATTCAGGTAATGGTCTATTTGACGAAAGATCCAGGGTTTATTCTGGGCAGCACGTCCAACCATGATAGCATCAGCGCCAGTGATGTCTATGACCGTTCGTGCTTTTTTTGCACTATCTATATCACCGTTAGCAATCAAAGGAATTGTAAGTTGTTGTTTTAATGAACGAATAGAGTCATATTCGGCAAATCCATTATATTTATCTTCACGAGTTCGACCATGAACTGTTAAAGCCTGAATGCCACAGTCTTCAGCAATCTTTGCAATTTGGCTTATGTTTTTATGCTCTCTGGACCAACCCGTACGGGTCTTTAATGTAACAGGCACTGAGACTGAACCCACTACGGCTGCAAGTATCTCAGCCACTTTTTTTTCATCTTTCATTAAAGCTGAGCCGGCCTCGACTTTACATACTTTTTTGGCAGGGCAACCCATGTTGATATCGATTATTTGAGCACCCTGATCCACATTATATCGAGCTGCATCAGCCATTATTTCTGGATCTGCTCCAGCTATCTGTACGATAATCGGACCCGGCTCGCCCTGGTGATCTAGTCGCAATAAGGATTTTCGGGTTTTTCGTAACTCTGGTTTACTGCTGACCATTTCTGATACTGTCATGCCTGCCCCAAGTGACCGGCAAAGCTTTCGAAAAGGTCTGTCAGTTACTCCTGCCATGGGGGCTAATACCAGTCTGTTTGAAAACTGGTAAGGTCCAATGTTAAAACCTGACTGGTTATTTTCCATAGTATCAGCTGTAAAATTCAAATTCATAGGCCAGGGCTTCGCTGCCCGGGTCTAGTATTTCCAGACGAAACTGTACTGGTTTGCCTGGTTTTAGCCGGTTGAGGGTTTTGTCTGCCAGAAATTCTTCAGACTTGAATAAGCGGTTCGCAATAAAATTACCCTGGGTGTCTGACAAGCTGATTAGTAATGATGGAATAGCCTGGCTGAAAGAGGCTTTATTTACAAATGATCCGCTAACCATCAGTGCATTTTTTCGGGTAGGGTGGGTGAATATGTTTCTTTCTAATAGTTTAATTTGTGCCAGGTTCGAAAAGCGAGATTCATCACAGGGAAGAATTTGACATAAATTTAAAATTTGTTGCTGATAATGTGGAGAGGAAATGAGTGTATATCGCTGGTAATAAACAGTTTGTACTATAACGGTGATGACCAGCAGTAAAATACCCGCTACCCATAATAGCGGCCTAAAGTTATTTGCTGACGAATAGTTATCACCATACATGGCCTGTTTTAATGACACAGGTTCATCGGTAGATTCTTCAACAGATTCATCTTTTGAAACTTCAGGTTGTTGATTTTGTTTTTCAACATGTTGTAGCTGAATTAATGAGTCATCGAATTCACCGGTAAAATTTTCCAGACTTAATAAGGCATTAAAAACTTGCATGCACTCGCTACAGCGTACCTGACCTCTAGCGCTTTCAAGGTGGTCAGTCGTTAACTTAAAAATACTGTTGCAGTGCGGGCAGGTAGTTTGCATCGTGTCACTGAGATGCATGCGATTACTCATAATCTGATACCTGTTATGCGGCACCAACTATCTTTAATCTTAACTTCATCAAGTTGAAAATGTTGCTGATAAGCCTGTCCCACTGAACCTGCCTGAGCGGGTAAAATGCCTGACAGTACAAGTTGGGCACCTTTGATAGTGAGGGATGCAAGTTGAGGTTCCAACTCGACCAGGGGACCGGAAAGGATATTAGCCATCAGGTATTCAACCGGTTCAATATCCATTTTTTCAGGTAAGCAAATGCCAAGCCGTTCAGGGTCTATATCATTACGTTTTGCGTTATTGGCTGTAGCTTCAAGGGCTTGTGGATCGATATCTGTGCTAGTTACTTTGCTAGCACCGAGCTTGATGGCAGCGATTGCCAGAATGCCGGAACCACAACCAAAATCTAATACTGATTTAGTTTCAGGAGGATTCTCATCTAAAAATTCGAGGCATAAAGCTGTAGTAGGGTGTGTACCTGTTCCAAAAGCGATGCCCGGGTCGAGAATGATATTACAGGCTTCAGGGTCAGGAGGTTCATGCCAGCTAGGACATATCCACAAATTCTTTCCAAACTGTAAAGGTGTGAACTGATCCAGAAAGACTCGTTCCCAGACCTGATCTTCTAGTAAATGTTTTCTTATGCTAGAGATTTGATGAGCTGGAAGTTTTTTTACCAGTTCATCGTATAAATCTTCTATGCTTCTGGTTTGTTCAAACAGGCCTGTTAACGTAGTGTTTGGCCAAACCGGAATTTCGCCGGGAAGAGGTTCATAGATAGGTTCATCTTTTGCATCTCCCAGAGTCAGGCTTAATGCGCCTGACTCCAGAAAAATATTTTCAGTGTTTTCAAGTTCTTCACGACTACACTGAATGCTAAGTTGTAACCATGGCATCAGTGTTCTACCCGAGTGATAATTACGAATTCAGTTAGTTTGTCAACGTTCACGGCAAGGTGCTCCTCGTAGATAATGGTTATTCCCTTGTCAAGAGGTGCTACGCAGTCCGTGTGCGCTGACAAGCTAACCCGAGGGGCATCCCTGTCGTGTCCCGTAGCTGTGTTCCAGTGCTCGATAAGGGGGTAGTCATTACCTTCGCACTGCGCCTTGCTTCGAAACACGACAGGGGTGCTGAATTCGTAATTATCACACGGGTAGAGCACTCAATGAATACCTAGCTTTTTCTCAAGATAGTGAATATCCGTGCCGCCAGCCGCAAAATTTCCGTCGCTGATAATATCACGCTGAAGGTTGATATTTGATCTGATGCCTTCTATTACAATTTCTGATAATGCACCCGACATACGGGCAATGGCTGATTCACGGGTGTCTCCGAAAGTAATTAATTTACCGATCATCGAGTCATAATGAGGAGGTACTGAATAGCCATTATAAATGTGTGTATCCATTCTGACACCAGGGCCTCCGGGCGCGTGATACGAAGTGATTTTACCGGGTGAAGGCATGAATGTTTTTGAATCTTCAGCATTCAGCCTGCATTCAATAGCATGACCCCTAACTTTAATATCTTCCTGTTTATAATTGAGTTTATTTCCCGCTGCAATAGACAGTTGTTCACGAATAATATCGACACCGGTGATCATTTCAGTGACAGGGTGTTCAACCTGAACACGGGTATTCATTTCTATAAAATAAAACTCACCATTTTCATATAAAAATTCAAAAGTTCCTGCACCTTCATAGCCCATTTCTTCACAGGCCATGGCACAGCGCTCGCCAATTCTGGCACGTTGCTCGGGAGTGATACCTGGAGCAGGGGCTTCTTCGACCACTTTTTGATGTTTACGTTGCATGGAGCAGTCACGTTCGGCAAGATGAATCGCATTACCGTGTGAATCGGCTAATACCTGGATCTCTACATGACGAGGTTTTTCCAGATATTTTTCCATGTAAACAACATCATTGTTAAAAGCAGCACCGGCTTCAGTTTTAGTTAACTGTATTGAATTCAACAGGCTTCCTTCGGCATTTACAACGCGCATGCCGCGACCGCCACCGCCACCGGCAGCTTTAATGATGACCGGGTAACCGATTCTTTTTGCAATTTTTAGATTACGCTCATTGTCATCATTTAATGGGCCATCTGAACCTGGTACAGTAGGTACACCGGCATCTTTCATAGCTTTAATAGCTGCAACCTTGTCACCCATAGTGCGAATAGCTTTGGCGCTTGGTCCGATGAATTTAAAACCACTAGATTCAACCTGTTCGGCAAATTCAGCATTTTCTGATAGAAACCCATACCCTGGATGAATAGCTGAAGCATTGGTGACTTCAGCTGCACAGATAATAGCTGGAATATTAAGATAACTTTCCAGAGAGGATGGCGGCCCAATACAGACTGATTCATCGGCCAGGCGAACATGTTTCAGATCGCTATCGGCTGTGGAATGAACTGCAACAGTTTGTATGCCCATTTCGCGACAGGCCCGGAGAATTCGTAGAGCTATTTCGCCACGATTGGCGATTACGATTTTTTCTAACATATCAGACAGCCTCTACTCAATAACAAATAAAACCTGGTCGAATTCGACGGGTTGACCATTTTCAAGCATGATTTGTTTAATTGTTCCTGCCTTATCTGCTTCTATCTGGTTCATCATTTTCATCGCTTCAATGATGCACAAGGTATCACCGATATTGACTTTTTTACCCACAGAGACAAAAGAGCCTGATGTAGGTGAAGCTGATGAGTAATATGTACCAACCATCGGCGATTTAACCTGATGTCCTGAGGGTTCTTCAGTAACACTCGGGGCAGGTGTGGCGGCCTCGGGAGCAGCGGCAGCAGGTGCTGCAATAGCAGGTGCGGCCATGGCGGGAGCAACTGCAACAGGAGCAGAGGCGAATTGCCTGCTGATTCGAACTGATTCTTCACCTTCTTTAATTTCAAGTTCGGCGATACCAGATTCCTCCAGCAACTCTATAAGTTTTTTTATTTTTCGAATATCCATGAATTCTCTCTAATTTATGGTTCTGTTTAAGTTATTTGTTACAGCGTGATATCGCTGCTTTGAGGGCTAAAAGATAACTCTCTTTGCCCAATCCGCTGATAACGCCCACGGCGATATCAGATAAAAATGAATGTTGTCTGAATTCTTCTCGTGCATGTACATTGGATAAATGTACCTCAATAAAAGGAATGCTACAGCCTAGAAAAGCATCACGAATAGCAACACTGGTGTGTGTAAATGCGGCTGGATTGATAACAATAAAATCTGTTTTATCCTGTAAAGCCTGATGAATTCTATCGACTATCTGACCTTCATGGTTTGACTGGAAGGTTGCCAGATCAGTTGAATTTTCCTGTGCCAGTTGGGTTAACTGTTGGTTGATAGAGTCCAGCGTATCTACACCGTAGTGACCGGGTTCGCGTTGTCCAAGAAGGTTGAGATTTGGACCGTGGATGACCAGAATATTGGACATGCTTTAAATGATTTTACCGGAGTGTTAAAAATTGGATGCAATTCTCACATAGCTGCATGATCGTGTCCAGTTTTACTATAAATTAACGATGATCGAGGCAATGTTTCTAAGTCTTAAGTCTTAAGTCTTAAGTCTTAAGTCTTAAGTCTTAAGTCTTAAGTCTTAAGTCGCTAGTCAAAAGCAAGAGTCAATGTTTTTGATTTTGGTGTTGAATTTTTACTATTAACTTTGGACTGCCGACTTTTGACTTAGTTTTTGAATCTGTGTTTCTAACTGTTCTTTACTGATTTCACCGCTGTGTTGAAAAACTATTTCGCGCTGTTCATTTAAAATTGCAGTAAATGGAAGTGCTCTACTGTCATTACCAAAATATTTATTAATTTGAGTAGCTTCTTTTTGAACCAGCAATAAAGGGTAGTTCATAGGGTATTTATCGTTGAATGCAGTGACGTTTTGCTGTGTATCGAAAGATAAACCAATTAATTGCATGTTGTGCTGATATGTTTTCTGTATATCCACCAGGGCTGGAATTTCACGTCGACAGGGTGGGCACCATGGCGCCCAGAAGTTGACAATCATTATAGGAGCTTTCCACTCACTAAGATTGCGAGGTTTAGTTTCTAAGTCATTTAATACAATGTTGTCAAAGTTCAATGCGACAGGTTTAGTTGAGTCTGTAGATTTGTGGGGAGCTGAATCTGTACTGACACTGGCGCTGATAAATTCTGGCTGTGCTGTGCTGAAACGGAACATTGCAACACCAGCAACAGTAGATAGCAGACTGATAGCTATAATGAATAAGATATTACGGTTCATTGTTACAGGTTGCCTGCATACTTAATGATGTGAGCAGCAAACTTTTCACCACTCATTTCTCCTACAACCCGGCTACCTTCAATTTCTTTTCCATTTCTGTCATAGAATAAAATAGCGGGTGGTCCAAATATACCCAGAGATTTCATGAATAATTTATCCGTCTGATCATTGTCGGTGACATCGGTTTGTAAGGTTTGAAAACCCTTCAGGGCTTTTAGAACATCTGGGTGGGTAAATGCATATTTTTCCATTTCTTTACAGGAAATACACCAGTCAGCATAAAAGTCGAGCATGGCAGGCTGGCCTTTAGCTGAAGCCAGTGCCTGTTGCAAACCTGCTTCACCTTTGATTTGTTTGAATGCTATATGAGACTGACTGACTGAACCCGACGATGTCGTTACGACTGAGCCAGTGATACCTTTTAAAGGTTGAATTAAATCTTTACTGCCAGCGGCAACGCCGTATAAGTAAAATAATCCATAAAACAATATGACCAGGCCGATGCCTTTCCATAGCTTTTTCCAGCCACTAGAACCTTCTGGCAGGCTGTCAATTGCACCCATGTAAATGGCCGATACGATAATCAATGTTGCCATCAACAACATGGTTACGGATGTTGGTAAAATACGTTCTAACAGCCAGATTGCTACCGCTATCAGGGCTATACCAAAAACTGCTTTTACCGAATCCATCCAGGTGCCAGCTCTGGGTAACAGGTTACCTGCAGTGGTACCGATAATTAATAACGGTGTACCCATGCCAAGGCCAAGAGCAAACAATGCAAGCCCGCCCAGTTGCCAGTCCTGAGTTTGTGAAATGAAGACCAGAGCTCCTACCAGTGGAGCGGTTATACAGGGGCCGACGATGAGTGCTGATAACAGACCCATTATGCCAACACCTACTAGATTGCCACCTTCCTGCTTGTTACTGAACTCAGTCAGTCGGCTTTGAATGAATGAAGGCATTTGCAGTTCGTAAAAGCCAAACATGGAAAGTGATAGTAAAACGAATACGCCAGCAAATATGCTCAAAATTAACGGATCCTGGAACCAGGCCTGAATATTAAATTCTGCCCCGAATCGTCCCACGACGGCTCCGGCTACCGCATAAGTTGATGCCATGGCTAAAACGTACACGAGTGAAAGGGTAAAAGCTTTACGAGTGGTAATGTTGTCACCCTGTCCAGCAATGATACCTGACAGAATGGGGATCATTGGGAATACGCAAGGCGTGAACGTTAACAGTAATCCGGCCAGAAAGAATGATCCTATAATAATAAACAGGCTTTCATTGGCAATGATGCCCGCAAAACGATCCTGTTCATTTTGATCTTGCTCTACGGCAACTGTTGAAGATGATGTTGAGGAAGCTTGCTTACTGCTTACAGCTGCATTTGATATTTCTGGACGTTCGTCAGAGATGTCCAGAGAATGATCATTCAGATCTACTTTGAAATATTTTGTGATTGGTGGATAGCAGATTTTATCTTCTACACAGCCCTGATATTTGTAAGCTAATGTAAGTTGACTGCTTGCCTGTGCTTCAGATAAGACAGGAATAGATATCTTGAGGTAATCATGGTAAACCTCCATCAGACCAAAAAATTCATCATTTTTTTCATCACCCTTTGGCAGAGAAACTGCACCCAGGCTATGGCCGTTACCATCCAGTAATTCTACCTTCATTTTATTTTTATAAAGGTAGGTGTGTTTATAAATCTGAATTTCAGACTGGATAATGTTGTTTTTATCGATAGTGGCTGCTACTTGAAAAGCCTTATCTGGATCAGGTATTTCATCATCATCTTCCAGCCCGATATCTCCACCCAAAGCCTGTAACAGAGCCAGTGGGTTTAAGCTGCTTTCGCTTGTTGAATCTTGAGTAGGTACTGGTTCTGGAGCAGGGTTTGTCGGCATTAACTGGGTAGCCTGTGAAAACAGGTTCTGTAGTTCATTAACACCATTTTCAACGCTGGCCGCTGCAACTTTGACAGGTTTGAATTCATACGGTTTTGGTGACACTTTTGCTGAATCGGATAAATTCATCACCAGTGACTGATATAAAGGAGGATAGCAAACGCCAATATCGGCACAGCCCTGACCGGCAGTCTTAATATTTATAGCGACTGGTTTAGTGCCACTCATGTATTCGAGCGGAAGTGTTATAGCAATACTGTCTCGATAAATTTCAACATCACCAAAAAATTCATCGTGTTTTATTTTTCCATCTGGAACATTGGGTTCAGCAAATACAGCACCATCACTTTCCATGTCAAATTGAAAGGCATCACGATACATATAATAGCCGGGAGCAATATCATATTTAGCGATGACTTTATCGCCTTCAACCCAGGCTTGTAGGCTAAAGGCTTTTTCTGGAGGCAACAGCTCATCCTGCTGGGCTAAAACAGTGCTTGAGCCCAGTAGCATTAATGAAACCAGTAAAAGTGTTTTCATGAAATTCATTTAGTATTACCTGTTATCCAGTTCAAATATTCTTCTGATCCTCCTGTAACAGACAAGATCAGTACTTCTGGACATTCATAAGGATGGTTATCCAGAATGGCCTGTTTTAATTTTTGTGTTCGATCTGCCGTGGTTTTAAGCAGCATCTGATGTTCAGTTTCAGTCTGGATCTCTCCATCCCATTTATACATAGACAGCATTTTTGGCAATATGTTTACACATGCGGCCAGATTTTTATTTAATAATATTGCAGCTGTTTTTCGGGCACTTAGCTCATCCGGCCACGTAGTTAGCAACAAAATAATATCAGCCATATAGAATACCTTTATCAAATGCGCTGAAACTTAACTATTGCTTAAGCTTACTTTCTTCAGTTGATTGCGAGGAATTTAGCCTTATATAGTGCTTGAGCGGATAAATCGCAATAGATCTAACCTTTCCGTTCAAGCACTATAATAGTATATTCTTAAGCGCAAAAGCGCGTATTCTATATCTTGAGGCCATTATGTTTCCAGTATTTGCTCTAATCTTTTTAATTGTTCCTGTTGTGGAGATTTATATCCTGATCCAGGTAGGGCAGGTGATAGGCGCATTATGGACTGTATTTTTTGT
Source organism: Gammaproteobacteria bacterium (assembly GCA_018669845.1). Taxonomy (GTDB): domain Bacteria; phylum Pseudomonadota; class Gammaproteobacteria; genus JACNJF01. The sequence continues at coordinate 126,612 of JABHSO010000189.1, forward strand.
TGTATTGACGGCTGTTATTGGTGTTCAACTGCTTAAAAGTCAGGGCTTATCGACGTTATCCAGAGCACAGCAGAAAATGAATAGTGGTGAAATGCCTGCCAAAGAGTTGATGGAAGGATTTGCTCTTGTCATTGCAGGTGCTTTTTTACTGACCCCTGGTTTTTTTACCGATACGGTGGGTTTCCTTTTGCTGTTTCCTCTAACCCGTTCTATGATTATAGGTTCTCTGGTTGCCCGTTTCATGGCTTCAGGTCGCTTTAGTATGCCCAATGACTATCAATCTCAATATCACCCTCAGTCGCATCAAAAAAAATCATCCGGTGACGTGATTGAAGGTGTTAAATATCATAAGGATGATGAGTAATGTCATCTTTAAAATAGCGTTGATTTATCATCTTTTTAACATTCACCTGTAATTCTTACTTGAAACTATAAAAACACCCCCTATATAGCTTGACTATGCAGCTTTGCGGATTATGATTAGCACTCTCAGAGATAGAGTGCTAATAAAGCAACTTACTACAGAAAATTTAACTTAATCATTAGGAGAGTCTAATAAATGAATATTCGTCCTTTGCATGACCGCGTGGTCGTCAGACGTATGGAAGAAGAACGTACTACTGCAGGTGGTATCGTCATTCCTGATTCAGCTACAGAAAAGCCAAGCACAGGAGAAATTCTGGCTGTTGGTAATGGCAAAATCACCGATTCTGGTGACGTCCGTGCCTTAGATCTTAAAGTCGGTGACAAAATCATGTTCGGTAAGTACTCCGGTACTGAAGTGAAGGTTGACGGAGAAGATCTGTTAATCATGCGCGAAGATGACATTATGGCTGTTGTTGAATAAAGACACTAAAGAGATTATTAAATTATGAGTGCAAAAGAAGTAAGATTTGGTGATGATGCGCGTAGCCGCATGGTCAATGGCGTTAACGTTCTAGCTAATGCTGTAAAAGTAACATTAGGTCCTAAAGGCCGTAATGTTGTTCTGGAAAAAAGTTTTGGTGCCCCTACGGTCACTAAAGATGGTGTATCTGTAGCGAAAGAAATTGAACTTGAAGACAAGTTCGAAAACATGGGCGCACAGATGGTTAAAGAAGTTTCTTCACAAACTTCTGATATCGCAGGTGACGGTACTACAACTGCAACCGTACTGGCTCAGGCTATCGTACGTGAAGGCATGAAAGCAGTTGCTGCTGGCATGAACCCAATGGATCTTAAACGTGGTCTGGATAAAGCTGTAGCTTCATCTGTTCAGCATTTACATGGTATGTCTACACCTTGTGCTGACAATAATGCTATTGCTCAGGTTGGTTCAATTTCTGCAAACTCTGATGAGTCTGTGGGTGGAATCATTGCTGAAGCGATGAATAAAGTTGGTAAAGAAGGCGTCATCACTGTAGAAGAAGGTTCTTCTTTTGATAATGAACTAGACGTTGTTGAGGGTATGCAGTTTGATCGTGGTTACCTGTCTCCTTATTTCGTTAATGATCAGCAGACTATGACTGCTGAACTTGAAGATCCTATGATTCTTCTGTTTGACAAGAAAATCGCTAACATCCGTGATCTGCTTCCAATTCTTGAAGGCGTAGCAAAAGCTAGCAAGCCTTTACTGATTATTGCTGAAGATATCGAAGGCGAAGCGCTGGCTACTCTGGTTGTTAACAGCATGCGTGGCATCGTTAAAGTATGTGCGGTTAAAGCACCTGGTTTCGGTGATCGTCGTAAAGCTATGTTGCAGGATATTGCTCTGCTGACTGGTGGACAGGTTATCTCTGAAGAAGTTGGATTAAGCCTGGAAAAAGCGACTCTGGAAGACCTGGGTTCTGCCAAGAAAATTTCAATCTCTAAAGAGAATACTACTATCGTTGACGGTGCTGGAAGCAGTGACGAAATTCATGGTCGTATTTCTCAGATCAAAGCTCAAATCGAAGAAACTTCTTCTGATTACGACAAAGAGAAAATGCAGGAACGTGTTGCTAAATTAGCTGGCGGTGTTGCAGTGATCAAAGTTGGTGCAGCCACTGAAATCGAAATGAAAGAAAAGAAAGCTCGCGTTGAAGATGCTCTGCATGCAACACGTGCAGCGGTTGAAGAAGGTGTTGTACCTGGTGGCGGTGTTGCTCTGGTACGTGCTCGTGCTGCGATTGCTGATCTTAAAGGTGATAACCATGATCAAGATGTCGGTATCGATATTGCACGACGTGCACTAGAAGAGCCTTTACGTCAAATCGTTGCTAACGCAGGTGATGAAGCTTCTGTTGTAACTAACGAAGTTGAAAACGGTGAAGGTAACTTCGGTTATAACGCTGCTAACGGTGTTTACGGCGACATGATCGAAATGGGTATCCTGGATCCAACTAAGGTAACTCGTTCTGCGCTGCAAAATGCAGCTTCTGTTGCGGGTCTATTGATCACTACAGAGTGCATGATTGCAGAAATGCCACAGGAAGCTGCTGCTGGTGGCGGTGCTCCTGATATGGGTGGCATGGGCGGAATGGGTGGCATGGGTGGCATGATGTAAGCTACCTATTTACTTTAACTAGCTGGTGACGACTATCGTCATCAGCTCAGTAGATTTAAAAGCCCCGTTTACGGGGCTTTTTTGTGCTTATTGTGTTTTTTATAATCCCATTTAATTTGATTCAAGTCTTTACTCAAAACTAATATTTACTCTAAGCTGTCAATCTTGAAACGTTGTTTAATTACGTTAGACAAAATAAAAAATAATTAAAATTCTATAAGAAGGTAATAAATATGCTTGTTAAGGGTAACTTATTGTCATTAATTACAGTTGTAATGACATTTTTTGTCAATGTGGTATTTGCTGAACCAGTTATTATTAAGCTAGCCTTTGAGCCTGATGTAAAGAATGGTCAACACGTCTATGAAACCTGTGCCTCATGTCATCTGCCAGAGGGTTGGGGTAATAGTGATGGTGCATATCCTCAAATAGCTGGGCAACATCAGAATGTTTTGATTCAGCAACTTCTGGATATTCGAGGTGGAAAAAGAGAAAATCCCACAATGTATCCATTTGTGCAGGAACGAACCATTGGGGGTTATCAATCTCTGGCCGATGTGGTCGTTTATATTTCAACTCTCCCTATGCATCCCCAGCACAGAAAGGGCCCCTGGAGAAATTATACGGATGAATATAAAGCAGGTGAGACACTCTATAAGGAAAATTGTGCGAGTTGTCATGGGGGGCATGGAGAAGGCAATAATGAAACATCTACTCCAAAACTTTACGGTCAACACTACCCCTACATAAAAAGACAAATTAAACTGGTAAAATCTGGTCTAAGAACTGTGAACTCAGCAATGCAGACTGTAGCTCAGCAACTTACGGATGAACAGCTTGAGCGGATCATTAATTATATTTCTTACCTTCCAGTACCCGAAGATGAACGTGCACCATCACTTAACTGGCGCAATACTGATTTTAATTAAAGGATACTCGGATGACTAAAAAAATAAATCGACGTAAATTTCTGCAGTCTTCGGCAGCTCTTGCTACTGCGGCCGTAAGTGGTCAGGGTTATGCACAAACAGCAGGCGATAAAACTCCAGTAATTGGAGGAAAAATTTCCTCGCCAGCTCCTATTCCTGTTAAAAAAGGTCCCCGAGTAGTTGTAGTTGGAGGTGGATGGTCTGGATTGACTATGGCCAAATATCTGAAGAAAACTAATCCAAAATTTGATGTGGTGCTGATTGATAAAAATCAGCAGTTTGTTTCATGCCCCATTAGTAATGTATGGATGGCGGACCAGGTAAATCTTGATTTTTTAACCCACAGTTATGTAGAAGCCGCCCAGAATAATGATTATCTTTTTCTTAATACTACAGCGATAGAGTTAGATCGAACTACAAAAACTCTGGTGACAACCCTGGGTAGCATAAAGTATGACTACCTTGTACTCGCTCCAGGAATAGATTATGAATACAGTCGTTTAGGCATAGAAAACCCTGAGGATGAATATGCTTTGCGCATGAACTATCCAGCCGGTTTCAGTAGTGCATCAGAAATTATGATGATCAAACATAAATTGCAAAATTTTAAAGGTGGCACTCTGGTACTCACTGTTCCCAGTGGAAACTACCGATGTATTGCTGCTCCTTATGAGCGAGCCTGTATGGCTGCAGCCATCTTCAAAAAACACAATATTCGTGGAAAAATTCTGTTACTGGATATGAATCCAGATATTCGAATTAAAGCTGAAGGCTTCAAAAAGGCTTTTAGTCAATATTATGCGGATATTATTCAATATGAACC
>JABHSO010000226.1 GCA_018669845.1 Gammaproteobacteria bacterium
CATCGAAAAAACCATTAAAGGAAAATGAGTCACTTAAGGAGCGGGTGATTACTGATTTACAATCCATTAAAGAAAATCGAAAGTTGATTAAGTCTTTCTTCAGATATGATTGTGTATCCTTTGCTGCGGCCTAGTTAGTATCTAACCCTGATGTTAATTATTATTGAAGATAGCCTGACGATGAGTGCAGTAATTCAGATCAACTATACCCCTGATTGTGTCATTTTATGTGACCTAAGTCACAATGTTTTTTATAATCTAAAGAAATATGGGGTAGTTTACAGATAGAGATAATTCCACATTTATTGGCTTAATTTATATATAAATAGAATTGATTTTAGAGGGTAAAGATACGACTTTTCTTATTAATAAATTACTATTTGATCGATGCAGCGAATTCGAGTGCCTGTTGTAATTTTGAGCATCTCGACATATCAGGTAAGCTACTTATAAAATCTTTACCATAGGATTTTGTCTGTAAACGTTTATCAGCAATCATCACGATGCCGGTATCATTTATATCACGAATCAAACGACCTACTCCCTGTCGCAGACTAATCGTCGCTTCCGGTATTTGAACATCTTTAAAGGCATTGCCACCACTTTCAGTTACCCTTTGTAATCTTCGTTTATAAACAGGGTCTCCCGGAGATTTGAAAGGTAGCTTATCGATAATGACCAGCTTTAACTTATCTCCCTTAACATCAACACCCTCCCAGAAACTGCTGGTACCGAGTAGAATAGGGTTTGGAGTTTTCAGGTAAGCATTCATCAATTCACTACGTTGCTGCTCCCCTTGAATAAACAGCTTATTTTTTAACCTTCTGGATAAGATTTTTGAAGTGAGTTTCAGCATTCTATAACTGGTAAAAAGAATGAAACAGTTGCCCCGTGTCGCATTAATTAATTCACAACATTCATTTGCAAAAGCTTCTGCAAAATTATCATCAGATGGATCAGGTAATGTTTCGGGCAGATATAATAAAGCCTGCTTTTGATAATCAAAGGGACTGATAAAATTCGAGCATTGCATATCTTCAATACCTAAACGGCGAGTGAAGTAATCGAAAGATCCATTCGAACTCAATGTAGCTGAGGTAAAGAAAATTGATTTATACAAACTGCGATCTATTTGTTTCCTGAATTGATCAGCAATTTCCACCGGAGATATCATCAAACGAAAGCTTCGGTCGTTCCATTCATACCAGGTAACTTCTGAACTTTTAGATAACAGGAAGTCATTAAATATCTGATTTAAAGCTTCCAGTCGGGTAAAACATAAGGCCAGTTCTTTTCCGCGAGCTTTTAATACTTCTAACTGTTTCAACAGCGTTGACATGACTTGACATAATTCATCAATGGCTGTCTTAATATCAGGAGCATGTTGAATATGACGCCACTCTCCCTTAGCGCTGAATTTACCCAGAACCAACCTGAAATCTGCAATGGTTTTTTGATTAAGTATACAAACTTCCTGAATGTCCTTGCTATCCCTGGCTTCGATAATCTGCGCTTCGATAATATCTTTCATCAACAGTTCATATTGACGCATGGTCAGACTTCGTCCAAAAAAATGACTGGCCACATCAGGCAGTTGATGTGCTTCATCAAATATCAATACATCAACTTCTGGTAATAATTCACCAAAGCCTTCCTCCTTAAGTGCCTGATCTGAAAAAAACAGGTGATGGTTAATGACAATAACATCAGCATCCTGAGCTTTTCGCCTTGCTTTGAAAACAAAGCAGCTTTTAAAGTCAGGGCATTCATTGCCAAGACAGTTATCCGCATTAGATGTCGCATAAAACCATAAACTATCATTTTCCGGGATATCGGAGAATTCAGAAATATCTCCAGTAGAACTTGTTTCCGACCAGCTTTTCAATGCATCAAAAACCTGCACCAATTGTCTTGTTTGAAAACGCCTTTGCTGTCGAAATTTATTTATTCGAAATGTACAACAGTAATTACTACGACCTTTTAACAATGCTAATTGTTTACCAGAAACAATAGTTTTATTTATTAATGGAATATCTTTTTTAAATAACTGATCCTGTAGATTTTTTGTACCTGTAGAAATCAATATTTTACTATTTGAAAGAAATGCAGGAACCAGATAAGCAAATGATTTTCCTATTCCAGTACTTGCTTCAATGACATCACAATCTCGTTCAGCAATAGATTTCTGAATTAATTGAGCCATGGCAAGTTGGCTTTTACGTGCCTGAAAGCCGGGTATATACTGTTTAATGATGCCGCCTTCCCCAAGTACATCATCAACCATTAATTCTGACGCAAGTTTAGCCATGATCCTGGAATCCGTAGTTGGACGAGTATTTGTGGACAATCTCAGTGTACTCGGCAAGGTATCGTTTGTAGCTAATGGCTAGTCCATTAACAAAAACGATTACGCAGCAGGGTGCGCTGAGATTATTCACAAATATTTGTAGCGTACTTGAAGTCACACAATGAGTGAATTCAATGTCAGTTTTTATACATTGCATATCATAACCTTACGTTAGAAATAAGCGGTTAACTACGGTTTCCAGGATTATTAACCCTCACACTGTTTCAGCAAGGTATTATTAGCTTTATTTAAATCTTCATTAAATTGGCTATAGGATATTGCCCGTTGCACCATGGCACGACAATTCGAAAAATCTTTTAAATGCCAGTAATTTTGAGCCAGGTAATGCCAGTTCAAAGGGTTTCTAGGCTCTATTTTTATCGCACGTTGAAGATATAAAATTGATTCTTCAAACTTCAACTGGTTCATTAATTTTAGTGCTTTAAGCTGTAACCCATTGAGCGCTTTAGCCGTACTCTTGTTTTCAGTTTTTTCATGGTACTGATCAGTATGAACAACGGGAGAAGGCGTGGAACAGGCTGTTAAAAATATAGCCGTTAATAAAAAAATTAAAAGAGTTTTTGCAGCCAATTTATTCCTTTCTCCAGATAGTTTTTATTACAGTTGCTGTTAAAGTTCGGTTTTGCCCCTTTCATAAAAGGCATTAAAACACTGTCTTTACAGGATTTACCCGATACGCCACCGTCCATGCGGTTAACATAAACCCACTCCAGTTCAGGGTCTGCACTCAGTTTAAGCGAGTCAGCATCGAATTGCCCCATTATATCTGCCCATACCCTGAGTGCACCAGATGAGCCTGTCAGATTGATACTTTGATTTTCATCATCCCCTAACCAGACAACGGTTAAATAACGATTGGAAAATCCGGCAAACCAGGAGTCACGAGAATCATCAGTCGTACCCGTTTTACCGGCAAAGGTTTTTTGGGTGTAACGTTGATTTAAATATTTAGCAGTACCCTCTTCTGCAACACCAATTAAAGCACGTTGAACCTGTATCATCGACTGCCGATTAAATAATTCTTCAGAATGAACAGGAATACGAGTTAACAATTGATGATTGCCATCCATCACCGACCTGATCGTAGTAAGAGGTGCAAAGTATCCTGAATTGGCTATCACCTGATACATTTGACTGACTTCAAGCGGGGTCATCAGTGTTGCACCTAGCAGAATGGATGGGTAAATAACCTGTTGTTTTAGTAAATTCATTTTATAAAGGTTAGTGGTAAGGGATTTTAATACCTCACCTTCAAGCCCTAAGTGAACAAACGGTAAGTTATAGGACTTAATAAAAGCATTATAAAGAGTCGAAGAACCGTGTAGTTTTTTATCATAATTTTTTGGTGACCAGACTTCCCCATCAGATTGTTTAACACGAATTGGACGATCTTTAACCTTCGTTGCCAGTGTTAAGCCTTCTTCTATAAAACTATACAACAGCATAGGTTTGATTAAAGACCCAATCGGACGCTGGGCAAGAATAGCCCGGTTGAAACCGGGGAAATCGGTATGTCTGTCACCTACCAGAGCCAGTAAATCACCATTAAGATAATCAGCAACAATCACTGCTGACTGGATAGTTTCATTTTTAAAGCGTTTTAAACCCGATTTCAAACCTGCTTCCAGCTGATTTTGTTTTTGCGGGTCAAAAGCTGTAAATATTGACAGTCCTTTCTCAGCCAGATCAGATGACGAGTAGTTATTGGTTAACTGTTTTTTAACCAGATCCAGATAAGCCGGGAAAGGATTAACCGGGGGCAATTTTTTAACAACGCCTAAGGCTTTGTTTGATAACTTCCTAAATTCCGATTCAGTGATTAGCTGGTGAGCCAGCATGATTTTAAGAACTGAATTACGGCGTTCGGTTGCACGTTGAGGATGAATCAGCGGATTATAGACAGATGGCCCTTTCACCATGCCGACCAATAGAGCTAACTTTTCTTCTGACAGGTACTTTAAAGGTTGTTTGAACAACAACTTACTGGCCAAAGCAAAACCATGAATTGAAGTGTTTTTCTGCTGCAACAAAAACACTTCATTAAGGTAGGCAGCTAAAATGGACTGTTTACTAAATCTTGCTTCTAACATCAGAGCCATCAAGGCTTCATTAATTTTTCGCAGAAGAGACCTTTCAGGGGTTAAAAACATATTCTTTGCCAGCTGCTGGGTCAAGGTACTGCCACCCTGTACTGTTTTACCTGCCTGAATATTAGCCAGTAATGCTCGCAGAATTGATAATGGGCTAACCCCCATATGACTGAAAAAGCGACGATCCTCGACTGCTAGCAATATATTTGTCAGCGACTCTGGAATATCATCAGCTTCTAAAACCAGTCGGTCTTCACCGTTGCCCGGTAAATAGCTACCCATAATCACAGGAGTTAATTGATAGAAATCCAGAATTTCATCTTCTGACTTATCCTTTATTTCAACGATCTGATGATTCTTAAAGCGTATCTGAATTATATTTTCATTTTGATGGTGATCAGAAAAGTGGAAATCTCGATTGTAAATTGAAAGCCTATTACCTTCGGCTGAGAAGTGCCCCGGTTTAGCAATATTACTGACAGCTTTATAATCAGCCAGTTTGAGTTCACGAATAATTTGTTCCGGTTTGATATTCAGACCGGAGTAGAGCTCTAATGGTCTGGCATAAACACGTGAAGGACGTGCCCAGGTTTCTCCATCAAAACGTTGCTCAATAAGCTGATTTAACAGCCAGACATGCAAAGACAGTAATACCAGGCCAATACCAGTAACAATAAACAGGATTTTTTTTAGACTCCACCTACTTGTTTGATGATGAGTAGATGGCTTTTTTTTGCGTTGAGACTTGTTATTTTTTTTTCGGGCTTTACTCATCTAATGATAGACTCTGGAATCAGCTAATTTACAGGAACTATGACCTATGCGGGCGCCGCTGATTATATCTTTATTATTATCTTTATTCACAAATTATCTATGGGCTGACATGACTATTCGTTATGACATCATTAGCCCTAATCAAAAAATTCCGGCAAACACTGTATTAATAAAAAATCATCTGGTTCGAATGAATCAAATATTGGGACAGAAACCGGATGTAATGATCAACCTGTCGACTGGAGATATCATACAGCTTGATCCAGAAACCAAACGTTTTTTTCGAATAAATACCCAGACCATCAACCAGTATGTTTCTTTATACCGCCAGAACAAGGGATTGATGCAAGGGTTAATAAGTCAGGGCATTAAACATCTGGATCCTCAAAAAAGAGCTCAAATTCAACAGATGATGGATAAATATGACCAAAAATCATCAACACCATCATCAGTAAGTTTTAAAGATACCGGAAAATCAGATCAGGTATTGGGTGCGAAATGTCATATTTTTGCCATTATTGACCAAGGCCATCATAAAAGCGATGTATGCCTGGCCAGCTATCAACAACTTGAACTAACTCCTGCAGAAATATCAAGTTTCAATAAACTTAAAACTCTGATTCAACAGTTTAAACAGTCGTCCTCAGAACAACAGGATATGATAACCATCATGGCAAGTGGTCTGGAAAACATGAATGGAGTGCCATTAAAAATGGTGAACTATTACCCTAATGGGAAAATCAAAAATATGATCCAGGCCGGATCAATTTCTTTTAGAAAAGTACCCAATGTGGCTTACCAGATACCACAGGATTACCAGGAGAAGCTGACACCTCTTTTGTGATTTATTCGTAAAGGAAGATACATGGCCTAGAATTGTACGCTTAGTATGCCGTAGGGTGCGCCGCGCGCACCATAGAATTTAAGTGCCAACGTCAATGGTGCGCACGGCGCACCCTACAAAATGCTAAGCTATTCAACAACCTTTGCGGTGAAAATTTTTTTATTTCTGTCTAGACTCTCGAACAGCTTCTGCAAGCATTCGTAACATCTGCTCACTATCATCCATGCCAATACAGGCATCGGTGATGCTTTGGCCATAAACCAGTTCTTTACTAGGTTGAATATCCTGACGCCCTTCTACCAGGTGTGATTCGATCATCACTCCAAAAATAGACTGCTGACCAGTTTTTATCTGGTGAGCTATATCTTCACAAACTGAAAGTTGTTTTTTGAATTTTTTCTGACTATTTGCATGGCTGCAATCAACCATAATGTTGTCATTGAGACCTGAATCTCTGAGTTGAGACGCAGCATCATCGACACTTTCCCGGTCATAGTTGGGACGACTGCCTCCGCGTAGAATCACATGCGTAAATTCATTTCCAGAAGTTGAAAAAATAGCCGAATGCCCAGCTTTAGTGACCGACAGGAAACTATGAGGGTGTGAGGCTGAACGCATCGCATCAATGGCAATCTGTAATCGTCCGTCAGTACCATTTTTAAAGCCTACCGGGCAAGACAAACCTGAAGATAATTCTCTGTGTCCCTGGCTTTCCGTGGTACGTGCCCCAATGGCACCCCATGAAATAAGGTCAGAAATATACTGTGGCGTTATCAGGTCAAGAAACTCAGAACCTGCTGGCACACCCATTTCAGATAGCTTCAGTAATAATTTCCTGGCTACATGAACACCCTTGTTAATATGGAAACTATCATCCAGATCAGGGTCATTGATTAATCCTTTCCAGCCTACGGTGGTACGGGGTTTTTCAAAATATACCCGCATGATGACAAGCAAATCATCTGTTAATTCATCCGCTAACAGTTTGAGTTTTGTTGCATATTCTATGGCAGCATCAGGGTCGTGTATCGAACAGGGTCCGATAACAACTACCAGACGATCATCTTCTTTGTTGAGGATTCGATAAATAGACTGCCTGGCATTGAAAACCGTATTAGCAGCAACAGATGTAATGGGTAAATCCTGTTGTAAAGATTGTGGAGAGGCCAATTCTTTAATGGCCGTAATTCGGAGGTCGTCTGTAAGGTGCGTCATTTTGAGAAACTGATTAAATATTGAATAATAATAGTGTTAATTAAATTTGATCCTAACAATTACCAGCTTTAAATGATTGTAATAAATCAAGTGTCTGCTGTGTTTCAAGTCTAGGTCCAAATTGAGTCACTATTTTTGAGGAAGCCAAAGAAGCAAACTGCCCTGCTTCTGAGTAATCCATAGCATGTGTTAAACCGTATAAAAATGCCCCTGCAAACATATCACCCGCGCCGAGAGTATCAATGGCTTTAACAGGATGAGGCTTTATTTCGATGATGGATACACCATCAAAGACTACTGCACCTTCTTTTCCTCTGGTAATAACAAAAGTTTTTGCATACTTTTTCAGTAAGTTTATAGTTTCATTCAAATCCTTGCTAGCTGATAATTCAAAAGCTTCATCTTCATTTGCAAACAGTAAGTCAACACCATCACCTATCATCTCAAGCATACCTTCACGGAAATACATCATCATGGATGGATCAGATAAAGTCAGTGCTGTTTTTACTCCGTGTTTTTTAGCATATTGTTTAGCCAGTAAGACAGCCTTTCGAGAATTTTCTGCTGTAACCAGATATCCTTCCAGGTAAATATATTCTGACTGTTCAATAGCCTGTTCAGAGACATAGCTATCATCCAGATTAGCCGAGGTACCGAGAAACGTATTCATGGTTCTATCCGCATCGGGAGTCACAAATACAAGACATTTTCCTGAAACACCCGCCATATCCATTTTCAGATGAGAATCAGTTGCTATGCCAGTCTTTTTTAAATCCTGCATAAAAAACTGACCAGTGATATCTTCAGCTACTCGACAGGAAAAATGGCATAAGCCTCCCATCTGAGCAATCGCGATCAATGAGTTAGCTGCAGACCCACCGCAAGCCATTTTTTCATGAGTATCACCCAGGTAATTCACCAGATGATTATGCTGGTGTTCATCGATGAGAGTCATGATCCCCTTGTCAATTCCCATTGAAATTAACTGCTGGGGATCAACGTGATATTCAATATCTACCAGTGCATTTCCAAGTGAATACACATCAAAATCTTTCATAAATCTACCTTTTTACTATAAAAACAAATACTTACAAAGTTAACTTAAATTAATTATCATACTATACTGTTAATTAATTGATTCAAAACCTAAACCAAAAATAATTCTATAGATATGTCAGTTTTTTCTATACAAGTCTGTGATTTAAGGTTTTAATAACCATCCTGTAACATTAATATTTACATGGAGGAAATGGATGACGTATCACATTGAAACAACAGATCCTGTTTCTGGTACTTCACTAAAGCAGCTCATGAGCATGCCTTATGTGATTGAAAGTTCAGCAAATGAAGATCTGATTATTTACTTTGAGTCGGAAGAAACTCGAGAAATCTACATACGGAACCCAGATGAACATAAATTAGAACATTATAATACACACCCTGGATCACCACACATTGTTAGTTAAAGAAAAAGCCACTTAATTTAAGTGGCTTTTTTTATTCCTCAGTAGAAATTCTTCCCAAATTAAAAACTTCGGGATCTATTTTAGTGCATTAGAACGAATAACCAGCATTTTTTCAATTTGCATTTCATGAAAAGTATACGGAATACCTCCAACACCCAGTCCGGATTGCTTTAAACCGGCAAATGGCATCCAGTCAACACGAAACGCAGTATGATCATTAACCATCACAGCAGAAGCATTTAGGTTTTTATAACAGTATATTGCAGTATCAATACTGTTGGTTGCAACAGCAGCCTGAAATGAAAATGGCAAGCTGTTGGACTGCTCGATGGCTTCATCTAATTCATCAAATGCATACACACAAATTACCGGGCCAAATATTTCCTGCTGACTGACTTTACTCTGCCTGTCGGGTTCCAGAAGAACAGTACAGGCATAACAACTAAAGCCTATCTTCTCTCCTCCGGTCACCAGAGTCGCACCCTGCTCTACCGCTTCATCGACCCATGCAGAAATACGGTCAACTTCAGCATGGCGAATTAGAGGTCCAACTTCTGTCAATGTTTCATTTGGATCTCCACAACTCATGGCATTGGCGAGTTCTGCCAATTTGGCAGTTACATCATCCACTATGGACCGATGGGCAAACACACGTTGAACCGATACACATACCTGTCCTGCATGATAAAGCCCACCTTTTGCCAGTAGAGGCAAAATATCATCTAGATCAGCATCCTCAGAAATAATGACAGGAGCAGCTCCACCATGTTCTAAAGCACATCGTACTCCTGGAGCCAGTTTAGATCTGAGCATCCAACCTACTTTAGCACTGCCAATAAAGCTAAAAAATCCAAGACGCGAATCTGACACTAACTGTTCAGAAACTTCTAAACTCTCGGTCATTATTGCCATGCAATATTCATCTGGTAATCCTGCTTCTCGCAGGATATTGACCAGTCTAAAACAGGATAAAGGAGTATCTTCAGCCGGTTTTATAATGACAGGGCAACCACTGGCGATAGCAGGAATGATTTGATGCACAATCAGGTTAAGCGGGTGGTTAAAGGCACTGATGGCCAGCACTACACCTATAGGTTCATGAGTTGTGAATGCCAACCTCTTTTCAGAGGCAGCATTAATATTCATCGGTATACCTTTTCCAGCCTGTGACTTCAAAAGGTCGATGGCATTTAACACGCCATCAATGGCCCGGGCTACCTCAACACGAGAATCAGCTAACGGTTTACCACCTTCCCTTGCTGCTTCATCCGCCAGCATTTCAGCCATCGTTTCCATAATGCCAGCGGTACGTTTAAGTATATCTATTCTTTGTGATTCAGAGAGCCATTTCTTTCTGTTCTGAAAGATAGAGCTTGAGATTCTCAGCGCATGTTCAGCCGCTTTACTATTGATTACGGGAACAGACCCAATAACCTCCCCATTCCACGGGGAAGTTACTGAAAGTCTTCCCGATTCGCTTGCTCCGGGTATCATAATGTCAAAATTATTCATCATCTAAACTCCTGATAACAGACTTGATTATTATATTGGACAAACCAGATTCCCAAGCTTCTCGGTAAGTTTCATATTTTCCGAGTAATCCACCGGGCAATCTATAATCACAACAGTATTATCATCTTTAGCTTTTTTGATGGTTGGAATCAAATCTTCAGCTTTTTCAATTCGATAGCCTTTCGCACCAAAGCTTTCGGCATATTTCACAAAATCTGGATTAGTGAAACTGATATTAGTATCCCGCCCGAATCGGCGCAATTGATGCCACTTGATCAGACCATATTCACTATCAGTCCAGATTAAAACTATAATCGGAATCTGGTAGCGTAAAGCAGTTTCAATTTCCTGAGAGTTCATCATAAAGCCGGCATCACCCGTGACCGTTAAAGCAGTCACGCCAGGTTTTGCCAGTTTAGCAGCAATTGCACCGGGAACTCCTATACCCATCGAGGCAAAACCATTAGAGATAATACAGGTGTTTGGTCGTTCTGCCTGATACATGCGAGCCATCCACATTTTATGAGCTCCAACATCTGAAACCACAATATCCTCATCATTTAAAGCCTGGTGAATATCCCAGATGATACGTTGTGGTTTTAAGGGATAAGAATCATCATCTTTATGCGCGGCCAGTTCATCAACAATGGTTTGTCGTAAATCACCATGAGTATTTTTATTTACTCGACGAGTTTCACCACCTATACCTTTAAGTGCTGCACCGATCTCACCTATCACACCGCATTCAACAATATAATGTTCATCAACCTCTGCGGGATTCATATCGATATGAATAATTTTTTTATCCTTATTTTTGTGCCACAAATGTGGATGATATTCGACCATGTCATAACCGACACAAATAATGACATCGGCTCTGTCAAAGCCACAGGCCACATAATCCTTTGCCTGAAGTCCAACAGTTCCAAGAGATAAAGCATGACTAAATGGAATCACACCCTTTGC
The DNA here is from genome assembly GCA_018669845.1 of Gammaproteobacteria bacterium. Lineage (GTDB taxonomy): Bacteria > Pseudomonadota > Gammaproteobacteria > JACNJF01. Next base: position 11,236 of record JABHSO010000226.1, read on the forward strand.
CATAAAAGTGGTTGCTACAGGTAAATTCAGTTTTTCTGCTATTTCAACAAGGCAATCACTGGCACCCGAACGAATAACACCATTGCCAGCCATCACAATAGGATATCGGGCATTATTGATAATTTCAGCAGCCTGTAATATTTTCTCCTGAGGCGGAACAGGTGTCTGAGCACTTTGTACTTTTAATGGTTCCTTATCCACAGACAATTTCATTGCAGCCACATTTTCAGGCACATCGATAAAGCTTCCACCGGGTTTTTCGGCCTGAGCTGCCTTAAAAGCTTTACGTATAATTTCCGGCACAATTTCAGGTTCCCGAATTTGCACACTGTATTTAGAAATAGGTTCGAAAAGATTAACCAGATCCAGAACCTGATGGCTTTCTTTGTGCATTCTAGTAGTAGCTCCCTGCCCTGCAATTCCAATGATTGGAGCTCTATCCATGTTGGCATCTGCAAAGCCTGTCACTAAATTGGTTGCACCAGGTCCAAGAGTTGCAAGACAAACTCCGGCTTTACCGGTTAACCGACCATAAACATCAGCCATAAAAGCAGCTCCTTGTTCATGTCGTGTGGTAATAAACTCAATATCACTGCCAATTAAAGAATCCATGACATCAAGGTTTTCTTCACCCGGAATGCCAAAAATATATTCGACACCTTCATTTTCCAGACATTTAACAAACAGATCACTGGCTTTCATTGTGTTTCCCCCGCTAAAGTATTTTCTTATTGTTATATAGAGAACAGATCTTAGTGCAAAAGTTCATCATTTATACGATACATAACACATTTTTCAATGGTTTAATTTTATATTGATGCATTTTTTAATTGAATTTATTTATCGATCACATTGCTAAATTTAAATACACATTATTCTACTAATTGATAAAATAAAGATTGTGCAATTAACGCACTAAATGATCATTTAATATTAACAATTAATCAGGAGGCAATATGTCCCTTAAAGGATCTGGTACAGAGCAAAATTTAAAAGACGCTTTTGCAGGTGAATCTCAGGCAAACCGTCGTTATTTATACTTCGCAGCAAAAGCTGACGTTGAAGGTTATAACGATGTATCTGCTGTATTCCGTTCAACTGCAGAAGGTGAAACTGGCCATGCACATGGTCATCTGGAGTATCTTGAAGAAGTTGGTGATCCAGCTACAGGTCTTCCAATCGGTAGTACTTCAAATAACCTGAAGGCATCTATCGCTGGTGAAACTCACGAATACACTGACATGTATCCGGGTATGGCTAAAACTGCCAGAGACGAAGGTTTTGATGAGATTGCTGACTGGTTTGAAACACTGGCCAAAGCAGAACGTTCTCATGCTAATCGTTTCCAGAAAGCACTGGATAACATGGAGTAATCCTTTTACCAGTGTTATTACACCACAGACAATATTGTCTGTGGTGTATTTTCTAATAAGCAGTAACTCTATAACAATCAGGATAAGTTAATGGCCACCACTCCTCGCGAAGGCAGCTTAGAAGCTCCTACCCGTCATCCTCTAGGACAAAATAACCCTGATTTTTATAACGAAGATAAATTATATGAAGAATTAGAAAGGGTCTACGATATCTGCCACGGTTGCAGACGCTGCGTGAGTCTTTGTAATTCTTTCCCGACCTTATTTGATCTGGTCGATGAGTCCGACACTATGGAAGTGGATGGAGTAGCTAAAAAAGACTTCTGGAAAGTTGTTGAGCATTGCTATCTTTGTGACCTTTGTTACCTGGTTAAATGCCCTTATGTTCCACCACACGAATGGGATGTGGATTTCCCGCATTTAATGCTACGTGCAAAAGCCATAGCTTTTAAGAAAGGCCAGGTAAAATTACGTGACAAAATAATCACTTCTACTGACAAGATTGGTAAACTGGCAAGCATTCCCATCGTCGTGAATGTAGTCAATGCCATCAATAAAAATGAACATACCCGAGCTTTACTTGAAGATTCATTAGGCATTCATCACGACGCTAAACTACCTGAATATCACAGTAAAACCCTGTCTAAACGTACGGCAAATCATAAGACTGATTTAAGTCAGGTTCAGTCAACCAAAAAGACTACTGGAAAGGTTGCAATTTTTGGCACCTGTTATGGCGAATATAATGAACCTCATTTAGGTGAAGATTTATTAAAAGTATTCGAACACAATGGTATCCCCATTATGGTGATACCCAATACACAATGCTGTGGAATGCCTAAGCTTGAACTGGGCGATCTCGATGCAGTCGATGTATTAAAGAGCCATAACATCCCATTAATGGCTCAGCTTGTGGATGAAGGCTGGGATATTATCTCTCCAGTTCCCTCCTGTACATTACAGTTCAAACAGGAATTACCGCTAATGTACCCTGAAGATAGACAGGTCATTAAAGTACAACAGGCCATGTTCGATCCCTTTGAGTATTTAATGTTGCGTCATAAAGAGAATTTACTGAATATTGATTTTAAAAATTCTCCGGGTAAAGTTACCTACCACGTTGCCTGTCATCAGCGCGTGCAGAAAATCGGCCTAAAAACTAAAGAACTTCTGGCATTAATTGAAGGAACAGAAATTAGTGTTATTGAACGCTGTTCAGGACACGATGGCACTTATACTTTTAAGAAAGAATTTCATGATACTGCGATGAAAATTTGTCGCCCGGTAGTAAACAGAGTTAAAAAAGATGAACCCGATGTTTATACCAGTGACTGCCCGATGGCAGGACATCATATCTCAGCAGGACTGGATGATGGCAGCGATTCTGTACACCCAATCACCCTGCTCAAACAGGCTTACGGTCTTTAATATTTAAGGTAATTTTAAAATGTCTCAAACTCATTCACTATCCCGCCAGGACCTATGGTCTCTCGAAGTTTATGCTGAGAAACGACCTGATTTTCGTACCCAGGTGATGAAGCACAAACAGGATCGAAAAATAGCTCTTGGCCCCAACAGTACCCTTTATTTCGAAGATCGATTAACCATCCAGTACCAAATTCAGGAAATGCTTAGAATCGAGAAAGTATTTGAAGCTGAGGGTATCGAAGAAGAATTATCAGTTTATAACCCAATGCTTCCAGAAGGCTGTAACTGGAAAGCAACCTATATGATTGAATATACTGATGTAGAAGAACGATCAGCTCAATTAGAAAAAATGATAGGTATTGAGGATCTGGTTTGGGTTCAGGTTGAAGGTTACGACAAAGTCTGGGCCATAGCAGACGAGGATCTGGAAAGAACCAATGATATCAAGACATCATCAGTTCACTTCATGCGTTTCGAACTGACTAAAGATATGATTGATACTTTAAAGAAAGGTAAAGGTCTGTCAATGGGTGTTGAGCATAGCGCTTATAGTCATAGCCTTGAGTTGAGTGACAATTCAAGAGAGTCGCTAATAAACGATCTGGATTAATAATTTATTCTATATGGGTAGATTAGTCGGCAATAACTGTCCGATTTCTACCCAACGACTTGGCCCGGTACAAAGCACTATCACAACGTTCAACAAGTTCTATTGATGACTCACCATTACGATAACTGGCAACGCCAATAGATATTGTCACCTGTCCAATTTGCTGCCCTGTTTTAACATGTTTAAGACGTAGATTTTCAATAGATTTCCTTAATTTTTCAGCTACTGTAAAAGCACCTGTGATTAAAGTTTCAGTAATAACTACTGCAAACTCTTCCCCACCATAACGACATAGATAATCACTACCTCTCATGTGTTTCCTTAGTACTTTTGACAGTCCCACCAAAACCTTATCTCCAACAATGTGCCCATAGTTATCATTAATATCCTTAAATTTATCTATATCTAATAAAAGTAAGCAAAATGGCTCCTGACTTGACTGACTTGAATTTATAGCCGTAACCAGAACATCATCAAATATTCGACGGTTGTTTAGTCCGGTTAAAGCATCAATGGTTGCCTGACGGCGAGCATCATCAAGTTCATTTTTCAATGTTTCAATAACATTAGAAATATCAGACAGGGTAGTTTCAAACTTTTTTGTTTCATCTACAAAAATTCGAGTTTCAGAAATAATATTAGAAGCAATATGTAAAACTTCACTAGGATCCTTGCTGACTGCCAGCTTCTCCATATGCATCTCAAGTGATTCATTAGAAACAGCAGTTTTACCGCCTAAATCAATCAACATTCCCAGTATATTTGCAACCGTACTTAATAATTCCTGACGTAATTTCTCATTTTCCTTCTCATCAGGTTTACAATTACATATGTAACGATTAAATAGTTTTTCAGCTTTTTCATCGTTCCACTTTTCAATATCTAAAAATAACTCATCTAATTTTTCATTCAGCGCTAAATTGTCACCTGAAAGATAAAAATAAATAAGTGAGTAGTTGACTGGAGTAATTGATAACCTGAGTTTTCCAAGCCGGGTCAGGCTTAACCTGAATAGCTCTGCAGCTGAATCATTAGTTTTTTTATCGATTTTGGAGGAGTTAGACATTCTCTAAAGGTCTTAAATAATTTTAATCCGTAATTGTAGTATAGCCATAGATAGTAAAAAGGCAGGAAAGATATGCGAATTGACTCAAATTAAATGTAACCATAAGGAGTAGCAGTTTAGTATCGTTGACTCATATTACAGGTAACCGAAACTGGGGGCTGTAATATGGGTAAAAAGGAACGGCTAGCCTACCTAAAGGCTATAAAACTCCGTTA
>JABHSO010000232.1 GCA_018669845.1 Gammaproteobacteria bacterium
GAAGAAGAACTGGATGAGTCTTTGGAAGCACTTTCGGTAACATTACGTTTATTACCCGATTTAAAATCGGTTTCATACCAGCCAGAACCACTTAAACGAAAACTTGGGGCAGAAAGCTTTTTCTTCAATTCAGATTTCCCACACTCGGGGCAATCGACTAATGGATCATCACTCATTTTTTGCAAAGCATCATGGGTTTCATCGCATGCTTCACAGATATACTCGTATATGGGCATAATGGCTTCCGGTTATTCGTTCACTTTAATCTAGAAAAATTAGTTAAGTGCGAAAAAGATGTGCAAGTTATTGGTTTGGCTAGCGTAATGAAAAAATGTGTTGCCACCTTATTGGTGGTGAGCATTTTTTTCATATAGCTAGACGAACCAAGAATTTGCGCAGACTTTCGTAATTCAACTGATTTATCTAGGTTTACATATCAGCAGGCTATAATATAGGTTCTCTTTCGACTATTCCAACCATGAAATCAAAATCCATTCTAATTACCGGCTGTTCTACGGGCATAGGTTATAATGTTGCGCACGGTCTGCAGCAACGCGGGCATAAGGTGATTGCCAGTTGCCGCAGCACTGAAGATGTAGATCGCCTACAAAAACAGGGACTTACCTGTATTCAATTAGATTTAACCGACTCTGATTCCATTCAATCTGCTTTTCAACAATGTTTAAAGCATTGCGATGGAAAACTTGATGCTCTGTTTAACAATGGCGCATATGGCCAGGCCGGAGCAGTAGAAGATATTTCACGTGAAGCAATACGAGTCCAGTTTGAAACCAATGTCTTCGGCTGGCTGGAACTCACTAACCTCGTTATTCCCATCATGCGAAAATGCGGATCTGGACGCATAATACAAAACAGCTCAGTTCTGGGTTTCGTCTCTCTGCCCTATCGTGGTGCTTATTCTGCCAGCAAATATGCCATTGAAGGATTGAGTGATACATTACGCCTGGAATTGACTGATACGGATATTCAGGTATCACTGATTGAACCCGGCCCAATAGAAAGTCAGTTTCGAGAGAATGCTGAAAAAGCATTTCACAAATATATTAAACGCGAAGGTAGTGCACACGAAAAAAACTATCTGGCCATGGAACAACGACTGCAAAAAAAAGGTCATGCAACAAAATTCACCTTGCCAGCAGAAGCCGTATTAGACAAAGTCATCCATGCTCTGGAAAGCAACAAACCCAAAGCCCGTTATTATGTTACCTTCCCGACTTATCTGTTTGGCTGCCTGAAACGCATCCTGACCAGCCGCGCCATAGACAGACTCATGCTAAAAGTTTCAGGTGATGGAAAGCGATAAGGCAGAAATAGTGATGAGCAAAGATATTAAAACCTCCACACAGCAGGGTGAAGTTCTGATAAAGCAGCAGGGCGACATTCTGAAAATGGTTTTCTCTAGCGAACCTGATGCTACTCAATCAGCCATTAACCAGAAAAAACCACAGCAATTGTTGATGGAAAACCTGAAATACCTGATGGGCATATTATTATTTATGCAACCACCTAAAAATATTCTGATACTGGGAGTAGGTGCAGGTTCATTAATTCAGTTTTTCAGGCACCACCATCCTGATAGCCACATTACCGCTATCGACTACGATAGTGAATTGCTTGAAATTGCTCATCAACGCATGCTGTTACCAAAAGCAGATGATCGACTGAGTTATGTTATTCAGGATGCTCGTGTATATATAGAAAAAAACCAGCAGCAATTTGATTTGATAATCGTTGATATTTTTAATGGAAGCCAATCACCTGACTGGACTCAGGATAAGAGTTTCACTGAACAGTTAAAATGCTGTTTAAGTACTCAGGGTGCTGTGGCTTACAATATGCTAATTAACAGCGAAAAGAGTTTCAACACATTTTATAAGTTGTTGCGTAAGACTTTTGCAGGCCACACTCTATGTCTGGAAACAGAAGATTATGAAAACCTGCTGCTGTATGCATTAAATTTTGAACCTGAAAGCAGGTCTATGATGCAAAATCTCGAAAAGGCTCAGCAAGCCCAGGATAAATACCAGCTTCCTTTCAGCCAGATACTGTCTGTTATTTATGATATCAACCCTGTAGATTCAGGGATAATTTAATCGTAACTCAGCGAGTTTCAATTTTTCTATACATTTAAAGATTTTTTCACCACGAAGACACGAAGCTCACGAAGAAAAACAAATAATGATAAAAGTAACTGGATAAATCAGTCATTATCAAAATTTAAAAATGCTTATTACTAAATAACGATGTACCTTCGTGTACTTCGTGACTTCGTGACTTCGTGGTGAATATTTTAACTTTTCTGAATACGCTGAGTAGTTACTATTATTTCAATAATATAGGGTTGAAGTTCTCGGCATTGCCTACTTACCGCCACCTTCGCAGGGTGGTGATGCAACAACTTTCCCGGCTTTTTCAAACCATTCATCATTGGTAAACGTGTGTAAAGCCAATGCATGAATTTGCTGAATCTCATCTTCCAGCACTTTATTGACCAACCGATGTCGTTTAATCAGCATTAAATCTTTAAACTCGTTAGTCACTACGGTGACTTTAAAATGAGAATCAGCATCAGGCGGCACATTGTGCATATGAGTTTCATTTTCTACTGCAAGGAATTCAGGGCTAAAAGCCGATTCCAGTTTTTGCTCGATAATCTGTTGCATACCCATATTTACAATAACTCTTTAATAGCGTCTCTTACGTCTTTCATGGTTTGATAGCGTTTTTCAATATCAACAGCCATCATATTTTGAACCAGTAGGCTAACACCGGTTGAAACACCTTTATCCAGACGATGTAAAGGGGTAGCTTTACCTTCGATATGCTGAAATAACAGGGAGATGGGTTCACCCTTATAAGGAAGACCACCGTTGAACATATTATAAGCAATAATACCCAGTGCATAGATATCAGACCGGTGATCGGCCTCAAGACCTTTCGCTCTTTCGGGAGAAAGATACGCGGGCGTACCAATTATCATGCCCGTTTTAGTCAGCGTTACATCATTTTCTGACGTTGCTGATGCAATACCAAAATCAACCACTTTGGCATAATTATTTTCATCAACAAGAATATTACTGGGTTTCAAATCTCGATGAATAACATCCTGCTCGTGGGCAGCCCACATGCCATCACTCACCTGATATAAAATGTCCAGCGATTGCTCGGGAGTTTTCAGTAGCCTTTTCTTAATCAGATGATCCAGTCCTTCACTGATAAAATATTCCATAGATATTGCAGAAATGCCATCTTTAACTAAAAAGTCATGAATACGAATAACATTTTTATGGCTAATCTTTCGGGCATATTTCAATTCACGTAAGAAACGTTCTCTAGATTTAACATCAGCTGTTAACTCGGGATGCATAAATTTAAGAATCAGCCTCTCCCCAACAGTTTCATCATCTACCAGCATGACTCTGCCCATGGCTCCACGCCCTATTTCCTTATCAATCCGGTAACGGTCCAACCAATAATCACCCGGCTTTAATTCTTCAATGTGTTGAAAACTTACAAGCTCTGTTTTCTCAACTTCTATTGCTTGAGTTTCTTCAGTGACCGCCGGGGATTGTTGAGTTTGCTGAACCAGTTTATCTCTATTTTTTTCAATTTTAATAAGCCGGGTTTCAAATAAATTATCTTCATCCAGGTTTAACCTGGGTAAATTAAATTTCACTGTTATTTCATTTATTGCTTCAAGTGCGGTATCTCGCACTGTAGCCTGTAAATTTGGCACCATTTTAACAATAGCATTACGAATATTATCAGCATGCCGCTGATTCACAATTTTGCTGGTGGTCATTAAGGCTTCCCGTTGAATAGCAGCCTCTTTTTTTTGTAAACATTTTGAAGTAATCTCCAGACCTTTACTAAACCCCAGTTTTCTCACGGCTTTTAATACCGCGATAGAAGACTCAGGTTTACTATCAACAACTTGACTCAATAGCTCTAAAGCGGATTTATTACCTGAACTCCCTATTTTTTCAATGGTTCGTTCACGTACCTGCCAGTCATCATGAAAAAGTGAATGCGATAAACCCGATATATCACCACTTGAAGTTGCTGCACTTGCTGATAATTGTTCAGCCGAATTTCTAATGAATTCATTCGGATGTTTAACTAAACCAGCTGCAGCAGAAAACAGATTTTTATCACCCTGGTCCAGCAAACTATTAATAGCCTGTTCCTTTCCCCACCACTCATGTTTTTCCAGAGAAAAAAGAAACCGCTCAAGACTTTGGGCATCGACATGTTGAATCACTACCTGAGTAGCCTTGTTTCGAAATTCTTCATTTTTTCCAGTCATTAAACCAGTCAAAGCAGGTAATGTTTGAGCTGTGGATTTAGCCTGCAATATGTCAAATGCTGTAGCAACATCCTCTTCACGTAAGTCAGGAATAAATCGTGCTATAGGTGATGGATCATAGTCCACACTCATATGTTTTAATTTTTTGAGCGCTTCAATAACGATGATTTTAGATTTATCGCTAAGAAACTGAAATATCATATTGGCAGCTTCAGGCTGGTTTACTGCACCTAAAAAGCGAATTAACATTATTTTTATATTGGGGTTTTCAAGGCTTTTTATATCGATGCTCAACGCTGACATATTAGTGCGTTCAGCATTTGCCTGAGCTATCGCAAACAACCTGTCTGAATACCCTTTTCCCATTTTTAAGGCATTTTTCACAAACAATTCAGGTTGCAGGTTTTGTTGTTGCAAATCCAGAATATCGATAATTTCAGTTGTTGAAGTATCATCGGATTCGTGTAACCGTTTGAACAGTTTACCTGGGTTAAGTTGTTGAGATTGCCCTAGAATATTTTTTGTAGCAGTACGTATATTGGTTTCATCATTTTGCAAGTTATCAAGAAAGCGATCTTCTGCTCCACTGTTCATTTCATTCCTGCAAATTTCCTTCAATATATCGCTATGGGGCTTTTTTGTTTGCGGAATAATCTCCAGTATTTTTTCCAGAGAATCTTTTGCAGACGAGCGTATTTTTTCAATCAAAGCCTTTCCCGAAGAACTTTCCAGATCCTTGCAAGCTATAAACTGTTTTAAAGTGCGATTAAAAAAAAGATTGCCGAACACTGACATGTTTCATTATTTAAACTATCGTGACTGGATTATAGTCACGATAGTTATTTTTACTCTACATATTTACTAATTATTTGGTAAATATGAACTCCATCTCATCATTCACATCAATTTTGATCGTATCTCCCGGTACAAAATGTCCAGAAAGGATAGATTGAGCCAGAGGGTTCTCAATAGATTGTTGAATTTCCCGCTTCAACGGTCTGGCACCATAAACTGGATCGAAGCCCACCAGACCCAGTTCATCCAAAGCGGCTTCTGAAATATGCATTTGCAAATCACGTTCATTTAAACGTAAAACAAGCTGTTCAAGCTGAATACCCGCAATCACACGAATTTCTTCTTTACCGAGTGGATGAAATACTACTGTCTCATCAATACGGTTGATAAATTCTGGACGAAAATAATTGCCCACCGTTTGCATAACAGCCTTTTTCATCGCTGCATAATTTTCTTCTCCAGCCATTGTCTGGATTTGATCAGAACCCATGTTTGAAGTCATCACGATTACCGTATTACGAAAATCTACTGTACGCCCCTGACCATCGGTCAGGCGACCGTCATCCAGAACTTGAAGCAGAACATTGAATACATCAGGATGTGCTTTTTCAACTTCATCCAGCAAGATTACAGAATAAGGGCGACGACGAATAGCCTCGGTCAAATAGCCGCCTTCTTCATACCCTACATATCCCGGAGGTGCTCCAACCAATCTGGCCACACTGTGTTTTTCCATAAATTCTGACATATCGATACGCACAATCGCATCTTCTGTATCAAACAAAAACTCGGTTAGCGCTTTGGTCAATTCTGTTTTACCTACACCGGTAGGTCCTAAAAACAAAAAACTGCCATTAGGACGATTCGGATCAGAAAGACCAGATCGCGAGCGACGAATTGCATTGGACACAGCACTCACCGCTTCTTTTTGCCCCACGACTCGTTGTGCTAGCTCAGCTTCCATTTGCAATAACTTTTCGCGCTCCGATTCCAGCATTTTTGACACAGGAATTCCGGTCCAGCGAGAAACCACTTCGGCAACTTCTTCATCACCCACTTTATTTTTAAGCAGTTTCATTTCCTGCATTTCAACATTGGCAGCCATATCCAGCTGTTTTTCTAGCTCAGGAATGCGACCATATTGCAACTCGGACATACGCCCTAGATCACCCGCTCTTTGCGCTGTTTCCAGGTCGAGACGAGCCCTTTCAAGCTCTTCTTTAATATTTGTAGAGCCTTGTAATGCTGCTTTTTCAGAAACCCAGATTTCTTCCAGATCAGAGAATTCACGCTCAAGACTGATAATTTCCTGTTCCAGTATGTTGAGTCGTTTTAATGAAGCTTCATCACTTTCTTTTTTCAGCGCTTCACGTTCGATTTTAAGCTGAATAAGGCGGCGCTCAAGTCTGTCCATATCTTCAGGTTTGGAATCAATTTCCATACGGATACGACTGGCCGCTTCATCGATCAGGTCAATCGCTTTATCAGGTAGCTGCCTGTCAGTAATATATCGATGAGACAGTGTAGCCGCAGCAACAATGGCAGGATCGGTAATATCAACGCCATGATGCACTTCATATCGTTCTTTAAGACCACGCAGGATGGCCACGGTATCTTCAACCGAAGGTTCCAGCACCATGACTTTCTGAAAACGACGTTCCAGCGCGGCATCTTTTTCAACATATTGTCGGTATTCATTTAGAGTCGTAGCGCCGATGCAGTGAAGTTCTCCACGAGCCAGAGCAGGCTTGAGCATATTACCTGCATCCATCGAACCCTCTGCTTTGCCAGCACCGACCATGGTATGTAACTCATCGATAAACAGGATAATCTGCCCTTCCTGCCTGGATAAATCACTCAATACAGCTTTTAAGCGTTCTTCAAATTCACCACGGAATTTAGCTCCGGCAATTAACGCCCCCATATCCAGTGATAATAAACGCTTGTGACGCATGCCTTCTGGAACTTCACCATTAATAATGCGTTGCGCCAGACCTTCTGCGATAGCGGTTTTTCCCACACCAGGTTCTCCAATCAACACGGGATTATTTTTAGTTCTACGTTGTAAAACCTGGATCGCACGACGAATTTCCTCATCACGACCGATAACAGGATCAAGTTTGCCCTGCTCGGCCTGTTCGGTTAAATCGACCGTGTATTTTTCCAGTGCCTGACGTTGATCTTCAGCATTGGCATCCATCACTACCTGTCCACCACGAACTTCTTCAATGGTTTTTTCCAGGGATTTTTTATTCGCTCCAGATGATTTCAACACATCACCAAGAACACCTTTGTCCTCAATAGCCGCTAACAGGAATAATTCTGACGAGATAAACTGATCTCCACGCTCCTGGGCCAGTTTGTCGGTTTTATTAAAGAGTTTGCCAAGCGCATTAGAAATATGCAGATCACCTTCTGCCCCTTCAACCTGAGATTGCTTTTCCAGTAACTCGCTAAGCTGAGAGCGCAACACATTAACGTTGACACTCGCTTTCATTAATAATGGTCGAACTGATCCTCCACGTTGATCCAGCATGGCCACCAGAACATGCACGGGTTCAATAAACTGATGATCTCGTCCAACCGCTAAAGATTGCGCATCGGACAGGGCATCCTGAAACTTACTGGTTAATCGATCCATTTTCATGGCTTTTCCTCTAATAAATTTAAACTATCAAATAGATAGGTTTAATTTATTTTTTTTCAATAACGATAATGTTTATTTTTTGATATAAATCAAACTGGCTTGCCTTCCGGTCATTTTTTCCTTTCTATAAGAAAAAAAATGATCATCCGTGTAAGTACAGAACTCTCCACCGGAAATATGTGCTAAGCCGATATTTTTCAAGCGCAAACGAGCTATAGAATACAAGTCAGCCAGGTAGTGCTCCGGCCGATTTTGATTAAAAAACGCATCATTGTATTTATTTTGAAGAATAAAAGCTTGCCGAACTTCTTCGCCAACCTCGAATTTTAAAGGTCCAATTGCAGGCCCCATCCAGGACAGGATATCAGCAGCGTCAGATTGCATCTTTAACACTGTCTGTTCCAGCACTCCATTGAGCAACCCTCTCCAGCCAGCATGCGCAGAGGCTACTTCTGTACCCTGTCGATTGCAAAATAAAACCGGCAGGCAATCAGCCGTTAATACCACAGCGATACTGCCCGGTTTCCGGGTTATTGCTGCATCGGCCTGTCGGTTATCTGTTTCATCCAGATCCACCACATTGGTGCTATGTGTCTGATTCAGCCACTGTGGCTCAGCGGGTAACTGTAAAGTTTCAGTAAGGCGACGACGGTTTGTAACAATATGTTCTGAGTCATCGGCAACATGTGTAGCCAGGTTCAAGCTGGCATATCCACCTTTACTGATACCACCTAACCTTGTTGTGCAAAGTGCATTAATCGACTCAGGAGCTTGCCAGTCTGGTCGAATAAATTCTAAGGTTTCAACTGTCATCTTTTCTTAATGCATCAATGAGCTGAGTCATATCCTCTGGCAGTTGTGCTTCAAAAGATAGCGGCTCTGCGGTTATAGGGTGTGCGAAACTCAAGCGAAAAGCATGCAGAGCCTGACGTTTAAAGTTTCTTATCAACTGTTCAAGTTGCGCAGAAATACCTTTCGGAATTGCCAGGCGTCCGCCATAAACCTGATCACCCAGCAAGGGATATCGTAGATGAGCCATATGAACTCGAATTTGATGAGTGCGCCCCGTTTCCAGGCGAACATCAATCAGGCTATGAGATTTAAATTTTTCACGAACCGTAAAGTGAGTCACCGCATCTTTTCCATTTTCCTGAACCGACATACGTTTCCGATCTACTGGATGACGCCCTATGGGTTCATCGATAGTACGCCCGGCGGTGACGACACCTTGAGTTATCGCAACATACTCCCTTTTAATATCTCTCAGCTGTAGCGCATCAACCAGTGCAGTATGTGCTTCGAGAGTCCGCGAAACGACCATCACACCGGTTGTATCTTTATCCAGTCGATGAACAATACCGGCCCGGGGAAGTTGTTCTAATACAGGATCGATGTATAACAAACCATTCAACAAAGTGCCAGAAGCATGACCGGCAGCTGGATGTACCACCAGCCCGGCAGGTTTATTCACCACAAAAAGGTGTTCATCCTGAAATAAAATTTCGAACTCCACCTGCTCCGGCTTGTCATATGTTTTCGTCGTCGGTGGAATATCTAGCTGTAACACATCGCCAACGTAAACTTTGACCTTGGGTTTTGGAATATTTTCGTTAAGCTGGATAAAACCCTGCTTAATCCAGTCCTGAATTTTACTTCGGGAATATTCAGGAAGGAAAGCACATAGGGCTTGATCCAGTCTCAAACCACTGGTTTGTTCATTAATAGTAAGCTGCTGCTGAATTATTTTCATAGGGTGATATACTGCGTGACCGAAATTTTAAGAACCATTATGGCTAAACGAGTGAAAAACACAGCACTTATTCTATCATTACTATTAATGATTGGCTGCTCAGCTGATACTATAGATCCTACACTGGGTTTATCCGCAGCCGAACTTTATGCTAAAGCAAAAGTTAGTATGAAATCCCAAAACTTTACACGAGCAATTGAGCTTTACGAAACGCTTGAGTCTCGTTACCCGTTTGGAAAGTATGCCACCCAGTCACAGCTGGATGTAACCTACGCTTATTTTCTCTATGATGAGCCGGAGTCAGCCACTGCTGCAGCCGATCGTTTTATAAAGTTACACCCCAGACACGAAGCAGTCGATTATGCCTATTACATGAAAGGGCGTATTAATTTTGGTTTAAAAAAATCCATAGTCGATAAATTCTATACCCGCGATCTTGCCGATTACGATATCTCCATCATGCAACTGTCATATGATGATTTTTCTGTACTGGTTAACCGTTTCCCTGACAGTAAATATTCAAAGGATGCCGTTAAACGCATGGTTTACCTGCGTAACCAGATGGCACGTGCTGAATTAAAGATGGCTGAATTTTATTTAACCCGTAAAGCCTGGGTAGCTGCTTCAAACCGTACCAAAAACCTGCTTGAGATCTACCAGGGCAGCTCTTCTATTAAACGCGCTTTACAGGTTCAAATTATCGCTTACAAGAATCTGGAACTGGATGACCTGGTTGAAGACACTCGAAGAATATTGATTCATAACTACGGTGAAGAAGCGGCTGAGTTTTCGATTTAAAAAGTTGGCAGTTGGCAGTTGGCA
>JABHSO010000190.1 GCA_018669845.1 Gammaproteobacteria bacterium
ACTTTGTCTGGATCTGGCTCTGGATCTGACTCTGGCTCTGGATCTGGCTCTGGCTCTGGCTCTGGATCTGGCTCTGGCTCTGGATCTGGCTCTGGCTCTGGCTCTGGATCTGGCTCTGGCTCTGGCTCTGGCTCTGGCTCTGGCTCTGGCTCTGAAGCAGATTCAATTTCAGGAACCGGCTCAAGATCAAAATCTACAACTGATTCTAAACCTGTTAAAGATTCCACATCAGGCACAATCTCCAGTTCAACATCTGAAGACTGCTCATTAGTAGAATCTAAATCTATCTCATCATTTATTTCTGCTGATAGCTCTAATTTTTCTTCATCCAGTGGAGTATTTTCTTCATCCAGGTCAGAAGCCGCTTCAGCAGTCAGTACATCCTGAATTTCCTCCAAATCAACATTGATATCATTAACAACTTCACCAATATTTTCTTCTGGCTGATCAGTATTTTCAATTTCAACAACTGGAATTTCAATTTCCGTTATTTCATCAAGCTGTACTTCTGAATCTGGCTCAGTCAGCTCAATATCGGGGGCTTCATCTTGCAGGTCAGCCTCCATATTGCTTAAATCGACATCCACCAATGATTTTTCATCTATCTCTACAGCATCAGAATCATCGATTAGCAGATTTTCCTGGTCATCAAACTCACCATCTACAGCATCAGTGCGTTTTAATTCACCTTCTAGTAATAACTGTAATTGTGTTTCAGCAAAGTCGAGTATGGAATCAGCATCTGCGCGCTGCTCACCTACCGCTTCAAGGTAGTATTCAATACTAACAACAACCTGAGATAACTGGTTGAGACGGTTACTTTGCATAAACTCATCAATGTTATGATTTTCCAGATATTGAAGTAATCCGTCTGTTATCGAAACAGCCTTATTTTCATTCAGTAAATTTAACGCACCTCGAGTTTCCTGCAACAATGTTTTACAGAACTCAATATTCTCTTCTTTGCTGGTATCCTTTATAAAATCAAGGATTGCTCCTTTAATTTTCTGAATATCGTCCAGTGCAGCTGTCACTACGGCAGACAGCATATTATCCATTTCAAAATTTCTGGAGACAGTCGTTGAAGTGACTTCTTCGCCTTCATGAACAAACTGGCCTTTGCGCATTAAATCTAGTGCATGATCAATTTGAATCAGCTCGCCAGCCATACCCAGAATCTTCTCAGAGTCAGCTTCTTCCTCTCCTTCCACGACCTTAGTGATCATGGTTATCTGGGATTCAATTAACTGACGTTGAGGGCCTAAACCGATCATTGCCAACGTATCTGAAATTACATGTAATTCAGCGGGGATACTTTCCAGCAATTGGGTATTAGTAACATCGCCACTGACATAGATTTCTAGCGCCGATTTCACTTCTTCGATGTCAGCTTTAATGGCATCAGATACTGTTTTCAACAATTCCTGATTGGGACCGGCAATATTACTTGTGGACTGGTTTTCTGACGACGGGAGAAATTGCTCCAGTCGATAAGCCGTTTTTATAGCCTGACTTTTAGGACCATCACACTCAGGTTGAGCAATGTAATAAAGCAAATTTTTAATCAGTTCTATCGGCTGAACTCTAATCAGTTCTTTTTCACCTTTTAACAGCATGCTACGAAAAATTTGATCAACTTTCCCCAGCAGCATTTTTACCGACACTCCTAAAGAAAGATTGTCACGCAATACCGATTCAATAAGTGCACCCACTATCCACCACAGGCGAGCAACCTGTTCGGATGAGGATCGCTCTTCCATGACTTCTGTAATTTTTCCGATACGTTTCAGATTAGTTTCAACATCCTTATCCCGCATTAATCCCAGTATTGAATACTGATAAGTTGGGCGTAGTTTTTTTGCTAACAGCCGGGTATGCTGATTTTTACTCTCATCAATTGCATCATATTCACCATCGTCACTATGCATCGAAAGGTCTGGCAGGAAGAGTAATTTTTCAGAGAATAAATCTTCATTTTTTGCCGCCCGAATATCATTCAATAACGGTAAGATAGCTATTGGAATATCTTTTTGGCCGGCCTGAATATTCTCCAGATAATCAGGGAGCTGCAAAACAGCTCTAAGCAATACTTCCAGAGCCTGTTGGTCCTGCTGCTCTTTGCCTGCAATATATTGGCATAAAGAACGCATCTCTTCCGTGAGCATGGCAGCACCATACTGTTCAATCATGCTCAGAACTCCCTGTATAGCCTGGAGCTTTTCCTCCACTAGAGTCAACATCGAAGCATCCTGTTCCTCGATATAAGTGTTAAGCTCTCTCCTGATTGTGGTCAGATGCTCATCAATAGACTTTTTTACCCACCCCAGGGCACTCTGTTTGATGGATGTTTGTTTAAAATCCATGAATAACCTTTAGTGTTAATTACTCTGGGAAGAAACAATTTCAACTTCAGAAAGATCATCAACCTTGTGCATGATGGTACTTTGGGAAAGTTGAACATTAGGTAGTTTAAAGCCGGCTACAGAATAATGTAGCGCTTTAACCATTTTAGAAAGGTCACCAATTGCTTCAGAAGCTTCGGTAGACTCTTCAGATGTTTTTATCGTAATCTGTTGAATTTCATTCATGCTTTCAGTAATTCCAACACTATCCCTGGCATGAGTCTTGGTAGATTCTGATATTTGCAGAATTCTTTGCGCCAGGTTGGTTGAAACCTTTTCTATTTTCTCTAGTGCACTACCAGCATTTTCTGCCAGGGTGGCTCCTTCAACCACGTTAGATGTACTCTGTTCCATGGAAGAAATAGCTTCATTTGTATCTGCCTGAATAGTTTTCACCAACGCTTCAATCTGCCTGGTTGCGTCACCCGTTCTTTCAGCCAGTCGTTGTACTTCGTCAGCAACCACCGCGAAGCCTCTACCTGCTTCACCAGCCATTGCTGCCTGTATCGCGGCATTTAATGCCAGAATATTTGTTTGATCAGAAATTTCTGTGATCAGATTTACGATATCGCCAATTTCCTGTGAACTCTCACCCAGTCTTTTAATTCGCTTTGAAGTTTCCTGAATTTGTTCCCGGATAGATTCCATACCTGAAATTGTCTTACGCACCGTTTCACCACCGTTATGGGCAATGTTTACAGAGTTTCTTGCAACATCGGCAGACTCGGAAGCATTACGGGACACCTTACTCATACTCTCTGAGATATTGGTAATCGCCGAACTTGCAGAGGCTATTTCACGTGCCTGTTTATCACTGGATGTAGCCAGATCCATGGTTGTTGACTGGGTGTTTTTTACCGCAGACGTTACCTCCACAGCCGTATCATTTATGGTTCCAACCAGATCACGTAATGCATCGATTGAATAATTCACCGAATCAGCTATCGCTCCTGTGATGTCTTCAGTTACCGTCGTATGAGCGGTCAAATCACCATCGGCAAGGTTAGCCATTTCATCAAGCAAGCGTAAAATGGCTCGTTGATTTCGGTCATTCTGACTTTGTGACTCCTGCAACCGGGCGGTTGAATCTCTGACTAGCTTAATACCTAGAAAGACCAATAGCACAACGGCCAAAATCCCTGCCAGGTAGGCAACCAGCGTAAACACCTGAAGACGATCATCGTACAGCGCGACACTATTCTCAAAATCACGAGAGGCTGATAACACCCTGGGGCTGACAGCCTGAATTTCACTGGCTGCATCTCTTACTTCAAATAACTGTGGTGAATTCTCTAGAATCTGATTTACATTCTTTTTAACCACCGAAAACAGATCTGCAAACTGTAACAGCTTACCCACAACTTCATCACCGGACAGTTGGCTTATGCCCAGACTTTTATTGCCCTCAAGCATAGCAATCAACATGATTTCTATAAGAGCTGTCTCTCGCCCAAACTGATCGGCTGCCGCCATGACCACGTCACCACCAGACATAATCTGATTCAAACTATTCTGCACACTCTGTATCAGCGCTAACTGTCTTGATGCAGTTGCGATATCAGTCCTTTCGGCTTTTGTTTTAACCAGAATTTTTACTACATCATCCGATAACACCAGAAGTTCTGGAATCGATTCATTGATAAGTGTCACGTATTCACTCACCGTTTCAATCGACTCTCTTGCTTCAAGGATAATATTTATACTTTCATCATATTCGACCCAGGCAGCATCCACATTATCAAGATCACCCTGTAGCTCAAGAGGTATCGCAGGTAACTGTTGTTCCGTATCACCCGCCCGCAAACGATTTAATGTATTTACAAATCGAGCCTGATAACGCTTTAACTGAACAAAGGCAGCTGAATTACCAATCGATGACTCTAGTGCAAAAGTGGCTATCTGCTGCGACACAACCTGTTGCTCATTAGCAATTGACGCATAAGATTTCCCATATCTGGCTTGTGTATTCTCATAGTTAAACAGCAAAATCATAACCAGTATTGACAATACTATTCCTGCAGCTGTAATTAGCAGAAATTTATTACCTTTGGCTGCCAGCTTCTGCCCGGCCTTCGGTTTTTTACTGCTAAAACTATTTTTAATTTTTTCAAATAACGGCATAACACCCTCTGTAATAAAAACTGCTAGTCAACATAATCAAACTACCCTGAGAAATTTCTCATGACTTACCAGTTTTTCAACGTCGAAAATACTCCATTTAAACTGTGTATCACTGAATCCTCCATTCAGGTAAGGATTTAGCGCTTCCACATCTAAAAGGCTGGATTCTATTTTTAACTCCGGTTTAAAACGGCGCATACCAAACACCTCTTCAACCAACAGCCCAGCCATTACATTATTTTTATTTATAATCAAAACTCGTCGATCTTTTCCTGTATGGATAAATTCACCACTTAAATAGGCGCCCATATCCAAAATCGGTAACAGCGTTCCACGAACATTAGCCAACCCTTTCACCCAGGCCTGAACACCGGGCACCCTGATGGCTTCAGGGGGAGGCAATATTTCAGTCACATCGGCCATTTTAGCAACCAGGTGCTGACCACATAAACTGAACCCTATTCCGACCCAGTCATCTTCAACCATTTCACCCGAAGGCAAACCGACTGCATTGGTTCTACAACGTAATTCAAAATCCTGTAATATCGAATACGGAGAAGCACTCATAAAACTAGCTAAGCACCTTGTTAATGCGCTCTAATAGTTCAGCTTCTTTTGCAGGTTTGACAATATAATCTTTAGCACCCTGCCGCATCCCCCATATCTTGTCTGTTTCCTGATCTTTGGTAGTGATGATAATGACAGGTATTTTTGCTGTTGCCGCATTACGACTTAAATCTCTGGTCGCCTGAAATCCATTCTTGCCTGGCATAACAACGTCCATCAATATGCAATCGGGTTGAATCTCAATGGCCTTTGCAACACCTTCATCGCCATTGGTTGCAACCGAAACCTTTATCTGATTTCTCTCCAGAATAGTCTTAAAAACGTGTACTTCAGTGGGAGAATCATCAACAATTAAAATATGAGTCATAATAGTTAACTTAAATATTGTTATAGTCTAATTCACGCATTATTCACATGAGAAGTAATAGCACCGATCAAATCTTCTTTGGAAAACGGCTTGGTCAGATACTCTTCAGAACCTACAATTCGGCCTCTAGCCCTGTCAAAAATACTATCCTTACTCGACAACATAATAACGGGAGTCGACTTAAAGGTTTGATTATTTTTTATCAATGCACAGGTCTGATATCCATCCAGTCGTGGCATCATTATATCCACAAAGATAATATCAGGATGGTGCTCAGTAATTTTAGCCAGTGCCTCAAATCCATCAGTAGCTGTAACCACTTCACAGCCCACCTTTTTCAATAAAGTTTCCGCGCTTCGTCTAATAGTTTTACTATCATCAATCACCATCACTTTCACATTAAGTTGTAATGGCGCTTGTTGATTATCAGATTGTTGGGATTCGTCGCTCACATTTCCCCCGTAATTAGGTAAAGGCTGATCTTCTAGTCAGCTTGTTAAAAATAATTATAGACACTTTTTCGTTCTAAACCAGTCATTTAATAAAAAAAAGTAAAGTAAATTCTATGATAAGCAATCTATTCAATAAATTTTCAATAGACTAATAAAAACAGTAAACTATCAGCTGAAACTTAAACACACGCGAAATGAACTTAAAAACTCTATCGATTGCCTCTCGATTTATAGTCGCAAACTCTCACCTAATAGAAGAGATTGAGCGAAAATTTACTCTTCATGCCGTAAAACAAAATGACATAGAGTGGAGTATAGAAGACTTTACGGCTTGTGCCATGGTAATAACCCATGATCTTTTAGATAGCTGTTATTTTGCAATCGGAATCAGGTCTTACAAACTGCAACCACAAACCTTGAAGCGTCAAATTTAGTATGAAAACCTACAAACTTGGCATCGTAATGGATGCCATAGAAAGCATTAAAACCTACAAGGACAGCAGCTTTGCCATGCTGCTTGAAGCACAATCCCGTGGCTGGCAAATTTACTATATGCAGCTACCAGACCTTTATATGGACTCAGGTATTAGCCTTGCCGAGGCCCAGCAGTTAAGCATTGTTGATCAGTCAACCGACTTTTTTCAGCTGGAGCAGATAGAAACTATCCAGTTATCCGATCTGGATGTCATCCTGATGCGAAAAGACCCGCCTTTTGATCTTGAATACATCTATGCCACCTATTTTCTGGAGCAAGCCGAGCAACAGGGTACACTGATCGTTAACAAATCTCAGAGTCTGCGTGACTGCAACGAAAAGTTATTTACACGAGAATTTCCTCAATGCTGCGCCCCCACCAGAGTTTCCAGAAAGCCAGAATTACTAAAAGATTTTCTTGCGACATATAAAGACATCATCATCAAACCACTGGACGGTATGGGAGGAAAATCTATATTTCGAATCCAGCAAGGCGACCCAAACACCAATGCCATTATCGAAGCCGTTACTCAATACGGCAGTTGCCAGACCATGGTTCAAAAATTTATTCCAGAGATTTCTGCCGGAGATAAACGCATCTTGCTGATTGATGGAAAACCAGTACCCTACGCACTTGCCCGCATTCCTGCAGAGGGCGAAAACAGAGGAAACCTGGCTGCTGGTGCCAGTTCCAGGGGGCAACCTTTAACAGAACGTGATTTCTGGATATGCGAACAAATTGCTCCAGTATTACTCGAAAAGGGTCTGATATTTGTAGGCATTGATGTTATCGGTGATTATTTAACCGAAATCAATGTAACCAGCCCAACCTGCATCCGCGAGCTGGACACTCAGTTTGAACTAAATATTAGCTACGACTTATTTGAATGCATACAGAACAAGCTGGAAAATCACTAATTAAACACCTTACCCTTATTGCTTTTACCCTTTTTACACTGGTTTCGCTGAACGCCTGCCAGTCTCAACAGGTGTTTCAGCAACGCTTCCTGCAGTTTGGAACCATCATCGACATCAGCCTGGTCACCAAAGACCAGGATAAGGCGTTACAGATATTTAACGAAATAGAAACTCTTCTCAAAAGGCATCACACAGAATGGCATGGCTGGCAGGATGGAACCTTAAAACAATTCAACCAGGCACTGCTATCACAAACTACAACTGAGACCGAAACAGGCGTCCCTATTCCCGAGACCCTACGGTTACTAATTCATGACTCTAAAAAATACTTTGATTTAAGCGGTGGATTATTCAATCCTGCCATGGGCAAATTGATTGAAGCCTGGGGCTTCCACCAGCAAGCCACTCCTAACCTGACTTTAATTGAAAAAATCAAACAGGATATTCCCGGCATGCATGATCTGATCATTAAAAACAATCATGCCATGACATTAAACCCTTATTTACAACTTGATTTCGGTGCTATCGCCAAAGGTCTGGCGGTTAAACAAATAAGTCACTTAATTCAGCAGCATCACATAAAAGATTTCATCATCAACGCGGGTGGAGATATTTTTGCCGCAGGACAGAAACAGGGCAAAGACTGGCAAATTGCTATTGAAAACCCTTTCTACACCGATGAAAATAGTGAAACAGTAATTGCACGGCTACCTGTATCTGGGCCACAAAGCATCTTCACTTCAGGCAATTACCGTCGCTTCTATGTGGATAAAAACAATCTAAAACGTCACCATATTATCGATCCCGTTAGTGGAGAGCCGTCACTAAATATCAGTGCCATCACCGTAATGCACAAAGACCCGGTCATTGCAGATATTGCAGCAACCACACTCATGCTGACTAAAATATCTGAGTTGAAAAACATGGCTGAAATACTTGAAATCAAAGACTTTCTCGCCATCTCAGATCAACATGAACTGTATATCACTAAATCAATGATGAAAAAAATTGAGTGGACCAATGAATCGGCCTTTAAAGTCCAGCTTCTTCACAATCAGATCAACCCAGCAGAGCCCTCACAGATCAATTCAAATGAATAAATTACTGGCCGCAGACCTGTCTTGTTAGATAAAATAATAACATGACTGAAACCCAGCAACTTCAAAGACCCGCAAAAATAGGCGCTAGTGATCGCCTGGGTTTTACCCTGTTCCTGGCCCTGGCTTTACACATTATTTTTATCCTGGGCGTCGGCTTTACCAGTTCGGACGCCAATCAGGCTGAGTCTATACCCAGCCTTGATATTATCCTCGCCAATACCGAAAGCCTGGAACAACCCGATGAAGCAGACTATCTTGCTCAATCAAATCAAAAGGGAGGCGGTAACCAGGAAGAAAAAGCCCGGCCCGGTGCACCAGTATCAGCACCCACTCCTTTAAACCAGCAAGGGTTATCTGATCGAATGCAATCTCAAAAGGTGGCCAATGAAATCAAATTGGAAGAAATTTATTACATCAACAGCCGGCAGGCTGATCGTCAAATCACTCAAACCAAAAAATCTGATAGCGCAAAAAATAAAAACAGCAATATCATCTCTATTCAACAACAACGTCGTGATATTGCCAGTTTACAAGCAGAGATACTTAAAATTACTCAGGCTTATGCAAAACGCCCACGTGAAATCGCATTAACAGCCAGCACCAAAGAAGCTGTCGAAGCGGGTTATCTGGCACAATGGGTCAGCAAGATAGAACATATCGGTAATTTGAATTACCCGGCCGAAGCCGAAATAAATAAAATAAATGGTAGCCTGCGCTTAAATGTACGCATTAACGCAAATGGGAAAATTATCGACATTAAGGTTTCACGGGCTTCAGGGTTTAGCATTCTCGACCAGGCAGCAAGACGAATCGTCAATCTGGCGGGGCCATTCCCTCCATTTCCTGCAAAGCTACGTGATAAAGCAGACCAGATAGTCATAGTTAGAACCTGGGAGTTCAACTCTAACCGGTTAACCACCAATGGACGTGCCAATGGAGAACAGGGATGAACAACGACAACCTGATCAACCAGTATTTGCTGGCGACCCCGAGCATTAAAGATCCTCTATTTGCATCAAGCATGGTTTATCTCTGTGACCATAGCAAAGATGGAAGCATGGGCATGGTAGTCAATCATCTTGCAGAGCAACGTCTGGGCGATATCCTTGAGCAGCTTGATATTCACTGCTTTACTCAAAGTATTCTCGACTTACCGGTTTTCATTGGTGGCCCGGTCAATCTACAACAGGGATTTGTATTACATTCACCCGCTTCAAAATGGGAAAAAACCATACAGGTTGGTCCGGATACCAGTCTGACCAGCTCAAAAGATATTCTAGAAGCCATTGCCAATGATGAAGGCCCCGAACAATTTTTAGTATTACTTGGATTTTCCGGCTGGTCAGCCGGGCAACTGGAGCAGGAATTACAGAACAACTCCTGGCTAACCGCTCAATCATCTGAAAATATTACTTTCAACGAAAACATCGATAACAAATGGCAGATGGCTTTCGACACACTGGGTTTCAACCTGGATAAACTTTCTCCAACAACCGGCAATGCCTGATTCAAACATAGCTGTCATTGGATTCGATTTCGGAACTAGCTGGATAGGAACCGCCATCGGTCAAACACTGACTAATACTGCATCTCCGTTGCAAGGCGTTCGCGTCATCAACAATAAACCAGACTGGCAGAGTATTGAAAAAATAATTAAAACCTGGCAACCGGAAAAACTCATTGTCGGCTTACCCACCAGCATGCGGGATATAGAATCACCCATGACTGAAAAGGCTAAACGCTTCAGCCGTCAGCTTGAAGGTCGCTTTCATATTAAAACAGAACTGGTTGATGAAAGACTAACCACTCGTGAAGCCTGGCAAATTGTCGAGGAAAGTGCCCATAAAAAAGTTGTAAAAGAAGATATTGACTGTATTGCCGCAGTACTAATCACTGAAACATGGTTAAATCAGCAGTAAAAAAATATCATATAAAGAGGGGATAACAAATGAATAGAGTGAAATTCATATTAAGTTTAGTAATAATTTTCTTTTCTATCTCTACTGTAGAAGCTAAAACTGAAATATCCTGGCATAAATCCGGCATGCCACAAGCTCTCAAACAGGCTCAACAGCAAAACCTGCCTCTTTTTGTTTACTGGGGTGCAGTCTGGTGCCCGCCATGCAATGTTGTTAAATCCACAATATTTAAAGACCCGAAATTTATCCAGACCACTAAACACTACATTTCTGTCTACCTGGATGGGGACACAGAAGAAGCTCAAAAATGGGGTGCAAAATTAAAGGTGATGGGTTATCCCACCTTAATGATTTTATCTCCCGCTGGAAAAGAAGTTTTAAGACTTTCTCCCAGCAACTCAATAGATGATCTGGTGAGCACCATGAGTTACACCAAAAATGTATGGAACCCTATCGCTGAAGTTTTATCCCAGGCACTCTCTGAGCAAAAAATAGATCCTCAAAAAATCAACTCTCTGGCCACTTACTCATGGTCTCAGGATAAAGATGTGAGTGATAATGCAGATGAATATTCCCAAAAATTATTCCAGTTAGAAGAAAAGTTGAAGAACTCCGGTTTAGATAAAGCAAGAGCTCTAATTTTTTTGACCGCCCTGAATTTAAAACTGGAATCACTAACTGAAGATCATAAGCTGGATCAGCAACTTCAGCGTAAATACAAATCTCAAATTGAAGATATACTGAATAAACCCGAGTTATTAAAAGCAACTATCATGAGCCTGGCTTTTGACGCCGAGACTCTGGTTACTCAACTGACAGAAAACCCTGATAAAACGCTTTCTGACGAACGTCTGAGTTTTATACAACTTTATACAAAAAAAATGCGCCTGTATCGACAGGTAAAAACCCTTCCATTTGATCATTATTACGCCACCTTTTTTCCATCCATAGATTTTACAGAAAGCTTTGAAATTAAACTGGAACAACAGGATAAAAAACAACTTGCTGGTTACACTTCGAAAAAACTTCCGCAAACAACAGATCCAAAAGCCAGGGAGGCACTGGTGAGCGATGCCAGTTATTTATTATTTAAATACGGCATGCAAGCAGATGCTAAAGAAATGCTGGCAACAGAAATGAAAACTACCAAAAGCCCTCATTACCTGATGTCCACTTTAGGTTATTTTGAAAAACAGGAAGGCAACCCAATTAAAGCCCTGGAATGGTATGAAAAAGCTTATAAAGCAGCCAAAGGACCAGCGACGAAACTTCAATGGTACGGAAGCTTTGTGAGAAACTTAATAGAGCTTAAACCCAGCGATAAGAAGTCTATTAAGACACATGTCAGTACATTACTAAGCCATTACACAAACATGACTGACAGCTTTTTTGGACGAAATTACCGTGTTTTGATTTCACTTAAAAAAAGCACCAATAAGTGGGCCCAGGACAATAAAGAATTGCCCTGGATAGAAAATATCAAAAATAAGGGACTGCAAAAATGCTCACAATCCACAAAAGATATTTATAAATCCGGTTGTGATAAGTTTTATCAGGATTTTATTTAGCATATTAACATTACGCAACCAGAGCAGATATTAAATGAGCGCTTACCTGATAGTCGATACTCAAATCGAAAATGCTACTGTTTATGAAGAATATAAAAAGTTAGCGAAACCCATAGCCGAAAAATTTGGTGGTATTTACCGTGCCCGGGGCGGACAACTGGATATAGTTGAAACTGATCTTTGGTCTCCTACAAGAATTGTTATTATTGAGTTTCCGGATATGAAATCTGCCCGTGCTTTTATTGACTCAGAAGAGTATGCCCCGGTAAAACCACTCCGCCAGAATAACGCGAAGTGTACCCTGTTCATCGTGGATGGAAGCTGAAGAAAATCATGACTCAAGCGGTAGATGAAACCCATCAGCCCGTTGCTATCGAAAAAGGAAGCCTGTTTCAAAGAGTCCGTTCAGAATGGAAAACTCTAGCTCAACTTGGCACACCCATTCTGATTGCACAACTAGCCCAAATGGCAAACGGGGTAATCGACACCCTGATGGCAGGCAGAGCAAGTGCCGATGACCTGACCGGTGTTGCTATAGGTAACAGTTTATGGATACCCATTTTTCTATTTGTTTTAGGGGTATTAAATGCTCAACAGCCATTAATTTCCGGCTTTAAAGGTGCAAAACAATACCATCGAATTATGCCCATAGCCTGGCATGGAATCTACTTTGCGTTATTTGCGGCAGCAGTTGCAATCCTGATTTTTAACAACCTGGATCCTCTGTTGATAAAATTGCAACTGGATACTACCCCTGCCCGCATCACCAGCGGGTATTTATTCGCATTTTCCTGGGGGATACCGGCATTACTACTCATCATTTCATTACGTGGTTTAACCGATGGCCTCGGGCACACACGCATCATTATGGTTTTCACACTGATTTCAGTAACCATCAACACACCTCTGAATTACATATTTATTTTTGGAAAACTGGGTATGCCCGCCATGGGCGGTGTCGGTTGCGGTTGGGCTACAGCCATTTCCAACTGGATTGGGTTAATTGGCTTACTGGTCTATCTTCATCGCGCTGCAGCTTTTAAACAGTTTCGTTTATGGTCACATCGTATCCGCTTGCAAAAATCACATATGCTGGAGCTATTACGCCTGGGCATACCCATCGGTTTCACCATCTTTGTTGAAGCCATTATGTTTTCGGTAATTGCTCTGCTACTTGCCCCACTAGGCTCAATCATCATCGCCGGTCACCAGATTGCACTCAATATTGTCAGCGTACTATTCATGGTGCCATTAAGCCTGGGCATGGCACTCACCTTACGCATAAGTTTTTTAATCGGAGCCGATCAACCGGAATGTGCACGGCTGGTTGCACGCAGCTCCATTATTTTTGCGCTAACCATAGCGCTAAGCTTTGCGCTGTTACTTATGATCAATAGAGAGCTCATCGTCGGTTTTTATAGCACCGAAACCGATGTTCTGGATGTAGCAGTACAACTGTTATGGTTCGGTGCACTATTTCAAATAGCCGATGTTCTACAGGTAAACTTCATCAGTGCTTTACGTGGATTTAAAGACACCAAAATACCTATGATTATCATGCTACTTTCTTTCTGGGTCATCGGTGTTCCGCTAGGATATATCCTGACATTTACAGACAGGTTATTACCTGCAATGGGCGCAGCCGGATTTTGGATAGGTTTGATTGCGGGTCTATCACATGCTGCCTTCTGGCTATTTATTCGGCTGATCTGGATAAGCCGAAAAGATCACAACTCTCTTCCCCTCGATATAGATAAAATGAAACCAGATCAAATATGATTAATTGATGACATCAGATATTTTCAAAATGGATGAGAAATAACTCATGTTATGCTATAAAACGATTAACTTAAAAACCAAGCCTCTACGAGTGACTAATTTATCCGTAAATGAGCTGATCCAGCAGCTATCTAAAAAACTGGAGCCATTATTTTCCACCGCTGATCAACCCATTATTGTAGGCATTGAAACCGGAGGATATTTAATTGCAGAATCACTCTATAAAAACCTGCAACCCGAAACCGAGCTGGGTAAACTGAATATTACATTTTACCGTGATGACTTTACCAAAACAGGACTTCATCCAACCGTCAAACCTTCCAGTCTTCCAACAAATATTGATGGAAAAACCATTATTCTGGTCGATGATGTGCTGTACTCGGGTCGTACTGTCAGAGCAGCAATGAATGAACTTTTTGACTTTGGTCGACCCGATAAAATATTACTCGCCATTCTGATAGACAGGGGCGGTAGAGAGTTACCTATTCAGGCTGATTTTGTGGCTCAAACCATCGAACTGGAAGACAATGAACAAATCAAACTGGAAGGATCAGAATCACTAAGCCTCAGTATTTATAAAAATAATTCAGCGCTATGACATCAAATAACCTTCAACTGACAGAAGATGGAAAGCTAAAGCATTTCCTGAGTATTGAAGGACTTAACAAGGCAATTCTTACAGATATTCTGGATACCGCAGAATCTTTCACATCGGTTACCGATCGTAGCATCAAGAAAGTCCCCATTTTACGTGGCAAGACAGTGGCTAATTTATTTTTTGAAGCCAGCACTAGAACACGTGCCACATTCGAGCTGGCGGCACAAAGACTATCAGCCGACATACTCAGTCTCGACATAAAAACATCATCGGCAGTTAAAGGAGAATCACTGCTAGATACGCTGCATAATCTCGAAGCCATGCAAATCGATATGTTTATCATTCGTCATCAGGATAGCGGCAGTGCCCATTTTTTTGCACAGCATGTTAACCCGGGGGTCAGTGTATTAAATGCCGGTGACGGGCAGCATTCTCACCCAACACAGGCGATGCTGGATATGTTCACTATTCGTCGACATAAAAAAACCTTCGAAAACCTAAGTGTCGCCATCGTGGGTGATATCAAACATTCCCGCGTTGCTCGTTCTCAAATTCACGCTCTAAATGTTTTAAATACGGGACAGGTCAGAGTGATCGCACCGAGAACATTACTGCCAGAACGTGCTGAAACTCTTGGTGTACAGGTTTACCATGATCTAGACGAAGGTCTTAAAGATGTCGACGTAGTCATCATGCTACGGCTGCAGAAAGAACGTATGACGGGAGCACTACTGCCCAGTGAGCAGGAATATTTTCGTCAATTCGGGCTAACTCCAGAGAGAGTAAAACTGGCAAAACCAGATGCTATTATCATGCACCCGGGTCCGGCTAACCGCGGTATAGAAATTGAATCTTCAGTGATGGATGGCAATCAGTCCGTCATATTACAGCAAGTAACTTATGGTATCGCAGTGCGAATGGCAGTGATGTCGATGATAGCTTCACAGCCGGTACAGCCCAGATGAAAACACATATTCGACAAGGCCGATTAATCAATCCGGCGACACAATTTGACGAAATAACCGATGTTTTCATCGACAACCAGTTAGTCATTGCTATTGGTGAAAAACCAGAGGGATTCACTCCCGACAAAGTTATTGATGCCAGTGGACAGTTAGTTTTACCCGGTTTTATCGATATTCAGTGCAGAGTCCGAGAACCCGGTTTCACCAATAAGGCTAATATCGCATCAGAAACCAGAGCAGCAGCCCTGAACGGGATCACCAGCCTGTGCATTCCACCCGATTCAAAACCTATTACCGATAATTCAGCTATCGTTGAACAGATACATCATAGTAATCAAAAAGCGGGAAATCGCTGCCATATTTATACTATCGGTGCCCTCACCAAAAAGCTCAATGGTGAACATCTGAGTAACATGGGTACCTTAAAAAATGCCGGATGCGTTGCATTAAGTAATGCACTTAAACCATTTACCAATAACCTGGTTCAGCGCAGGGCAATGGAATATGCTGCCGGGCAAAATATACTGGTAGTGATTCAACCTTATGACCACGCGCTGTATGCGAATGGCTGCGCACATGAAGGAGCTTTAGCTACACGACTAGGATTACCGCCTATTCCTGAAGCAGCAGAAACAGCTGCACTGGCTAAAGATATTGAACTGGTTGCACAAACAGGGGCCACCACTCATTTTGGACAACTGTCCTGTGCTCGCTCCGTTGATAT
The DNA here is from genome assembly GCA_018669845.1 of Gammaproteobacteria bacterium. Taxonomy (GTDB): domain Bacteria; phylum Pseudomonadota; class Gammaproteobacteria; genus JACNJF01. Next base: position 15,955 of record JABHSO010000190.1, read on the forward strand.
GATTCGTCAGGCTAAAAAGGATGGTCTACCGATTACAGCTGATGTCAGCATGCATCAATTATTTCTAACCGATCATGACATGGAGTACTTTGACACTAATAAATTAACCATCCCGCCATTACGCAGCGAACAGGATAAACTGGCACTGCGTCAGGGATTGGCAGATGGCACCATTGACTGCATTTGTTCCGATCATCAACCACATGATGCCGACGCTAAATTGAAACCATTCCCTTCTGCTGAGCCAGGAATCAGTGCATTGGACACATTGCTTCCATTGCTCTTTAAATTAGTGGATGAAGGCATTCTGGATATTCCACAGGCTATCAATAAAATAACTCACAAACCCGCCAGTATTTTTGCATTACCTGCTGGACAGGTAGCACCGGGAGAACTTGCCGACATCATCATTGTTGATACTCAGTGCCACTATCAATGTGACTCGAAAAACTTTTTATCAGCAGGGAAAAACACTGCCTTTCAGAGATGGGATTTTTCAGCCCGGGTGACAACAACAATGGTAGCTGGAAATATTATTAAGTAATATCACCAGAATTTTGTAGGGTGCGCCGCTCGCACCATTGTTATTGGCATTGAAGTGCAATGGTGCGCACGGCGCACCCTACCCAGTTAACGATCTACCCGGCTTTTCTGAGTGACAGGTAAATCCCCAAACCAATCGCGGAAGCTCCTGCAATATGAAACCAGAATAATTGTTCACCCAGAAAAACAATGGCCATAATTGTTCCGAACACCGGCATCAGGTGAATAAACTGTCCGGCCGTGCCGGCACCTACAATTTTCACCCCCTGATTCCAGAATAAAAAGGCTCCTATAGAGGCGAACAAAGCAACATAGGCAATAGCTACCATATTAGGTGTATTCACTACAAAAGCAGGTTCATCCAGTAAGTTAAACCAGTACACAGGGCTCAAAATCAACACACCGATAATCATCGTAAAACTAAGAAATGCAGGTGCAGTTAATTCTGCAGGACGCCAACGCAAACTTATCGAGTAAACTGCCCATACAAAAGCTGCCAATAACACCCATAAATCACCCTGGTTTATTTTGAACGCAATGAGGTTGTCAATTTCACCTCGACTGACCAGCATTAACACACCACAGGTAGAGATCAAAATACCGATAAATTTAGCTGCAGTAATCGGTAAACCCGGTTTTATTCTCGACAGCAGAATGATAAGGATAGGAATGAAACTATTGATTAACAGTGCATTGGTAGCCGATGTTTTATTCAACCCGAGATATGCAAAAGTATTAAAACCGGCAACACCAAATGCCCCCATGAATATCAACAGGGGTAAATTTGCTCTGATGATCGGCCATTGCTTTAGCAGTGATTTAATTGTAAAAGGTAAAATCACTACTAGAGCAGTACACCAGCGTAAATACGAAATGGTCAATGGTTGAATATCCGATGCAAAGGCCCGGCCTATGACAAAGTTTCCAGACCAGAATAATGCAGAACCGGCCAACATCAGGTAAGCCCAGTTTTTAGACATAGTATTTTACTCAGAAAATAAAGAATCTAACGAATAGAAAGAAAAATAGAAATACTGCAGAATTTATTCATCAGATGGCAATTCAAGTTCATCAGGAAATGGCTGTTCATCCAGATGATGACGTTTATCCTTACCCTGATCACCACCAAAATTAATTTTCCACTCAAGGTTAGTACTTGAATCAGCATAGGTTAATGCGTTTTTAATTGTAATTTTATCAGCCTTATATAAATCATATAAAGATTGATCAAATGTCTGCATCCCTACTGTGTCACCTTTTTCCATAACCTCTTTTATTTCATTGAAATTACCTTCTCGTAAAAGTTCAGAAATATAAGGTGAATTCATCATCACTTCAACCACACAGGCAAGCTTGCCGCCCATCGCCGGCACCAGTCTTTGTGACACTACCGCTTTCAGATTTAACGACATATCCATCAACAGTTGCTCCCGCATATCTGTCGGAAACATGTTCATAATACGATCCATAGCCTGGTTGGAGTTTACCGCATGCAAGGTGGTTAAGCACAGGTGTCCTGTATCTGCAAAATTGATAGCCGCCTGCATAGTTTCCCGGTCACGGGCTTCACCAATCATAATAACTTCAGGAGCTTCTCGCAGGGCTTCACGTAATGCATTTTCGTACGACAATGTATCAATACCAACTTCACGCTGCGATATAATGGCTTTATCGTGTTTAAAGACAAACTCAATAGGATCTTCGATGGTCAGAAAATGCCCACCTTCTATTGAATTACGGTAATTCAACATCGATGCCAAAGTAGTCGATTTACCAGAACCAGTGGAACCAACCACCAGCACTAAGCCGGTTTTCTCCATCGCAATTTTTTTCAGCACTGGAGGTAATCCAAGCTCATCAAGAGAGGGAATTACCCATTTAATATAACGAATAACCATCGATACTTCAGAGCGTTGCAGGAAGATATTGACGCGAAAGCGCCCAACTTCCATCAAAGTAAAACCTAAATTCAACTCTCTGTTTATTTCAAAATCCATGACCTGCTCTTCGCTTAACAGGCTATAGGCAAGTTTCTGAACCTGACCGGGTTTAAACGGATTTTTAGCAATTGCTGACGTCTTTCCATCCAGCTTCATATTGGGAGGAGCACCGGTAACAAAAAACAGATCAGACGCCTGTTTTTCAGCCATTATCTTTAAATACGGCTCTAACAGTTTTGTTGTTGGCTCATTACTCATAACAATACCTTAAGAATTCACAGCATGCTTAGCAAAAACGATACAATATAATTTCACTAAATCATACCACCCGGAGTATCAGTTTCTGAATCTTCCAGCTCAAAATCATCGCGATGATCTTCCACTAATCCGGTTTTTCTAGCGGTATCACTTTCCAGCTTAATCCGTAACCGTAAATCATTTACCGAATCTGCATTTCGGAGAGCATCTTCAAAAGTAATTTTTCGCTCTTCGTATAAATTGTACAACGCCTGATCAAAGGTAATCATGCCCTGTTCATTTGACTTACGAATAAGCGACTTCATTTCATGCACTTCACCTTTAAAAATCAAATCCTGCATTAATGGTGAATTGATCATTATCTCGACTGCTGGAATTCGACCTACACCATCAATACGGGGGATAAGCCGTTGAGAGATCAATGCTTTTAAATTTAATGATAAATCCATCAACAACTGCTGACGCCTTTCTTCCGGGAAAAAGTTGATAATTCTATCCAGTGCCTGGTTGGTACTGTTTGCATGCAAGGTTGACAGGCAAAGGTGGCCAGTTTCTGCAAATGCAATCGCATGATCCATTGCTTCACGGTCTCGTATTTCACCAATAAGAATGACATCAGGTGACTGACGCAAGGTATTCTTTAGTGCAATTTCATAACTGTCGGTATCTACCCCAACTTCACGCTGGGTCACCAGACAGTTACGATGTTCATGTACAAATTCCACCGGATCTTCAATAGTAATAATATGCCCATAACTATTACGATTTCGATAGTCCACCATTGAAGCCAGAGAGGTAGATTTACCTGAACCTGTACCACCTACAAAAATAACCAGCCCACGTTTGGTCATGGTGATATCCTGCAAAACATTGGGTAAATTCAAATCTCCAAAACTAGGGATATCAGAATTTATAATCCGCAGCACTAAACCTGTACTACCACGCTGAACAAAAGCATTCACACGAAAACGCGCGACCCCGGGCAAGGCAATTGAAAAATTACATTCCTGATGCTCTTCAAACTCAGAAACCTGTTTATCATTCATGATTGAACGAGCCAGCATCTGAGTATGTGTAGGTGCTAAAATCTGTTTTGAAACTGTATTAATCTTGCCATCAACCTTAATGGCTGGAGGTGAACCAGTTGTAATAAACAGATCCGAGCCATCTTTACTGACCATCATACGTAACAGGTCATGCATAAAACCTATCGCTTTATTTCTATCCATATTATTTCCGCCTTATTTCTCTTTAACCTGACTATAAAGCATCAGGGTTTACTGCCTTTTTCTTGGCTTCTTCTTTTGCTACTAAACCCTGAGCCAGAATTTGTTTCAAATTTTGATCCAGAGTTTGCATACCCAGACTTTGCCCTGTCTGAATTGCAGAATACATCTGTGCAATCTTATCTTCACGAATCAGGTTACGAATGGCAGGAGTACCAATCATGATTTCATGAGCAGCTACACGTCCACCACCTATTTTTTTCATCAATGTTTGAGAGATAACTGCTTTCAATGATTCTGAGAGCATCGAACGAACCATTGATTTTTCTGCCGCAGGAAAAACATCCACAATACGGTCAATGGTTTTAGCAGCAGAACTGGTGTGCAGAGTTCCAAATACCAGGTGACCTGTTTCAGCCGCCGATAGTGCCAGACGAATGGTTTCAAGGTCGCGCATCTCACCTACCAGTATGGTATCAGGATCTTCACGCAACGCAGAACGTAATGCTTCATTAAATCCCAGTGTATCCCGGTGTACTTCACGCTGGTTAACCAGGCATTTTTTACTCTGGTGTACAAATTCGATGGGATCTTCAACGGTTAAAATATGGCCATATTCAGTGTCATTTTTATAATCTACCATGCCAGCCAATGTGGTTGATTTACCCGAGCCGGTTGGCCCGGTAACTAAAACGATGCCTCGTGGATATTCCGATATATCTTTAAATATGGCCGGAGCACCTAAATCTTCAAGTGATAAAATTTTTGACGGGATTGTACGAAAAACACCACCGGCACCGCGATTATGATTAAACGCATTGACACGAAAACGTGCTAAGCCTGGTATTTCAAAGGAGAAATCTGTTTCCAGAAATTCTTCAAAATCCTTTCGTTGCTTATCACTCATGATATCGTAAAGCATGTCATGAACCTGCTTATGATCCATTTCGGGCACATTAATTCTTCGAATGTCGCCATCCACCCTGATCATGGGGGGCAGTCCAGCCGAAAGATGTAAATCTGAAGCACCCTGTTTAACGCCAAAGGCTAGAAGTTGAGCTATATCCATGTTGATCCCGGTTGCTGATTATTAGTTATTATCGAAACTAGTGTAGTATTCATTTTTTTAATTATAGTAGAAGCATGCGTCTTTTTAAGAATGACTATAGCAAAAGCTATGCATAACATCGAAAAAAATCTTGTCCTGGTCCAAAAGAAAATTGAGCAATCGGCCATAAGCTGTAAACGCAATCCAGAACATATTACCTTACTGGCAGTAAGCAAAACTAAACCCATAGCCGATATTATTGCCGCTTACGAGTATGGACAAAGAGATTTTGGTGAAAACTACCTGCAGGAAGCCGAACAAAAAATAGCTGAATTAACCGATAAAGATATTATCTGGCATTACATCGGACCGATACAATCTAACAAAACACGTAAAATTAGCGAGCTTTTTGACTGGGTTCACAGTGTAGATAGACTCAAAATAGCTCGTCGGTTGAATGAAACCCATGCTGCTGATAAAGCACCTCTCAACATCCTGTTACAGGTTAACATTGAAAATGAACCCTCTAAATCAGGAATTTTGCCCGATGAAATACTACCTTTGGCAAAACAAATAGAAACATTTCATCGACTGAAATTGAGAGGATTGATGGCCATTCCGGCTATTCATAAAGATCCTGAACAACAGCGAAAGCCTTTCGCCCAGATGAGGGAAGCATTGACTCAGCTACAGCAAATCTATCCTGACTGCGATACATTATCAATGGGAATGACAGGCGATATGCAGGCAGCCATTGCAGAAGGCTCTACACTGGTTAGAATAGGCACTGCAATTTTTGGCGCTAGAGCCAACAAAACAACACGTTAATATTAAATAATGACAAATAATTCCCCGGTTACACTCTGTTTTATTGGTGCTGGCAACATGGCCAGCAGTTTGATAGGAGGGCTGGTTTCAAATCGGTACCCCGGTCAAAAAATTATTGCGCATGATCTCGATAAGACAAAATTACAGCATTTACAAGATACTTTTTCTATTCGCACAGAAATGGACTCAGCTGCCGCAGTGGCAGAGGCTGATATCATTATTCTGGCGGTCAAACCTCAGGTTATGCAACTGGTGTGTAAATCTCTGGCTCAGTCACTGGAGAATTTACAGCACAAACCACTTTTCATCAGCATAGCGGCTGGCATACGTGAAACCGATATCAATCGCTGGCTGGGCGGAGGCAATGCAGTGGTAAGGTGCATGCCCAACACACCGGCACTGGTTAACCTGGGCGCTTCGGCATTATTTGCCAACTCTGCTGTTAGCCAGACTCAGAAACAACATGCTGAACAAATACTACAAAGTGCCGGCATCACTGTCTGGGTCGAAGTAGAAACGCAGCTTGATGCAGTAACCGCCATTTCAGGCAGCGGCCCGGCTTATTTTTTCCTGTTTATTGAAGCGCTACAAAATGCTGCCATCGAACTGGGGCTGGACACTGATACAGCCGCCAGGTTAGCTCGTCAAACTGCTCTTGGGGCTGCGACTATGGCCATGGATAAAGATGTTACCATTTTGCGTCAACAGGTAACTTCAAAAGGAGGTACCACACAACAGGCTATTGCCAGCTTCCAGCAAAATGATTTACAGAAACTTGTCACACAAGCGACACAGGCAGCAGCCACCCGCTCTGTTGAGCTTGCAGATGAACTGGCTGCCGACAATACTTAAATCCAAACATACAGCGATACATTAAGAGAATTAAAAATGGGATCTTCCTACGTTACATCACCACTATTACTCATCATCAATACACTTTTTGACCTGTACATCATGTTGGTGTTGTTACGCTTCATGCTGCAATGGTTAAGGGCTGATTTCTACAATCCGGTCTCACAATTTGTGGTTCGCGCCACCACTCCCCCATTAAAACCCTTACGTCGAATAATACCCGGTTTTGGGGGTCAGGATATGGCGGCACTAACCCTTGCTCTGATCATTATCATTATTAAATACATTATCATTCGCTCAATGGGATCTGGCGTTATAGAACTGGCTAACGTAATGGCCCCTATCGGCTCCGTGGGCGTACTGGGTTTAATCATTATTGCAATGGCTGAAATACTCTCAATGTTTATCAATATCTTTTTATTCGCTGTAATAATTTCAGTTATTATGAGTTGGGTAAATAGCGGCGGGTACAACCCGGTGGTCGGATTAATTCATAGCCTCAGCCAACCGGTGATGAAACCCATTCAAAAATTTATTCCTCCCATGGGCGGACTTGATTTATCTCCTTTATTTGCATCATTAGGTTTAATGGTTCTTAAAATGTTACTGATGCCACCTATCGTGTTTATCGCTACCAAATTATGAATCGACAGCCCTGGGCATTAACGAATAACCAGCTCACTTTATACTGTCATGTACAACCCGGCGCAAAACAAAACCAGCTCACAGGCCTGTATGACAGTTGCCTGAAAATACAGCTTAAAACCCCTCCGGTAGAAGGCAAGGCAAACAGGGCTTTAATAGATTATCTTGCCAAATTATGTGGCGTTAGAAAATTTCAGGTATCAATAAAAAGAGGATTAACAAGCAGAAAAAAAACCATTGTAATAACGGATATATATGAAATTCCAGCTAATATTAGTGAGATAGCAAAAGAATAATAGAATCTTTTTATAAAAATTCGTTCTATACTAATACCTAAGGGTCAAAACAGTAGTCATTATAATTTTAATTTGATTCCTCATATCTTTACCAACGGAGAAAACATGAAAAAAATAATACAATTAACAATCATCAGCTTATTACTCAGCTTTCAATCTATTGCATTTGCAGAAAGTTCAAAAACTATAGGAAACTTCATTGTTCACTATAACGCTATTTCAACAGAATCCCTGCCACCGGCCGTAGCACGAGCCTACGGCATTACTCGAAGCAAAAACAAGGGATTATTAAATATTTCTGTATTAAAAAAAGGGGCCGGCTTTCAGGGAGTTGAAGCCCAAATAGGCGTCAGTGCAACAAACCTGACCGGACAATTACGCGATATCCAATTACGTAAAATAGTGGAACAAAATGCCATTTATTACATCAGCGTTTTTTCAGTCGCCAACCGTGAAACTTTAGATTTTTCTATCAAGGTCACTACCCAGGATAACCAGACAGGCAACATCAAATTACGTCAGCAGTTTTTTGCTAACTAATAATATATTCACCACGAAGAACACAGAGCTCACGAAGAAGTTAACGGGATAATTAAACTAAATTTAAAGAGAACACCTCTTTTATTTTCTTTAACCAATAGTGCAATTTGAACCATAAATAATAATCTTCGTGTTCTTCGTGCACTTCGTGGTGGAATGTTTTAAATCAAAACTTGCAGAATTAACAAAGCATCAGAGATTACCTTCAGCTTTATGCCTGGCTTTTATAAAATCTTCATGCGATACATACAATAAATCAGAAACTTTCCTCAGCAAATGCTCTTCATAATGATGTTTCTCACCATCAGCATAAGCAACCATCCACATTAGTTCAATCACTTTAGCTTTAGCTCTCTGATCCAACTGTTCATTCATCAGTCTTGTAATATGCTGTAATGAAACCAGTCGATCTGCCTCCTCATGAGCATTTACCAATAACGTATCAACTTCCTCTTCACATAAAGACAAATGATCCAGCAATAGCTGCCGGATGCTCTGCAATTCAGTTTCATCTTGCGAAAAATCTGCCTTACTAACTTCCACCATCAAAACAGCAGTTGCCAGGTCAATCGCCATAGAAGGCTGGACCTCATTAAAGCGCTCAAAGGCCGGTTTAAAAAATTTCTTTATCAGTGTATTCATACGACTATTCTAACTCAAATGATTCAATAGAATTTATTGATTGAAATTTATTTTTTAATTGCTTTTAACTGGATTAATCATCAAACTAACCACACCTTTTTAGCAGCATTTCATTATGACACTTACCGAGCTTAGATACATTGTAGCAGTTGCCCAGAAAAAGCATTTTGGACAGGCTGCCCAGGCATGTTTTGTCAGCCAGCCAACCCTGAGCATTGCCATTAAAAAACTGGAGCAGGAGCTCGATGTAAAACTGTTTGAACGTAGCTCAAAAAATGAAATTCGAATCACCGATATCGGCCAGAAAATTATTCAGCAAGCTCAAAAAGTACTGCGGGAAACACAGGTCATCAACGAAATATCTCAACAGGGAAATGACCCTTTATCGGGAACTTTTAAACTCGGTGCAATTTATACCATAGGCCCCTACCTGCTACCCGACCTGATACCCGGACTTACAAAAAATGCACCTGATCTCACCTTAATTATTGAAGAAAATTTTACCGCCAGTTTATCTCAGGCACTCAAACAGGGCGAACTGGACGCCATCGTTATTTCATATCCTTTCGATGAACCCGGCATTGAAACTTTTCCGTTATACGAAGAGCCTTTTGTTGTCGCCGTACACTCTCAGCATGAATGGGTGAATAAAAACCAGGTAAAGATTAACGAACTGGTGGGGCAGGATCTGATGCTGCTGGGCGCAGGACATTGCTTCCGCGATCAGGTATTAAAAGCCTGTCCAAAGTGCATGGCTGAAAGTAACGAACTGACAAGAACACTGGAAGGAAGCTCACTGGAAACTATTCGACACATGGTCGCTGCCGGGACGGGTATCACCGTGTTGCCGTGCACCAGCATGATGAACAGTCAGCACAATTCTGAACTGATAAAAATTAAAACTTTTTCAAAACCCCAGCCCAGTAGAACGGTAGCGCTAGCCTGGCGCAAACACTACCCTCGCAAAGAAGCAATTCAGTTAATCATTGAAAATATTCAGCAATGCGGTTTGCCCGGCACTCTAAGCATCAAATAAGGCGCTTGAACACTTCCATGCCCCTCTTAAAGATGGCGCTATTCCTGCAACAGATCAAATTAGAGTCCAAAAAAAATATTGAATTTATAGCCAGCTAAGATCATTCTTAATGTATGTCAGCAAAACACCTAATCGTTGGGATATTTGCACTGCTGGTTTGCATGCACAGTGGAGTGCCTGGTGCTGACAACTACAGGGTACAACGTATGAATATGATCTCTGACATACAGGACGATGTACGTAGGACTGAAAAATTCATTCACAAAAAATCTTTTAATGCAGCGGTCATGCAGGCCATGGAAAAGATTCCCAGGCATGAGTTTGTGCCTACAGAGCAGCTTTCAAGAGCTTATGAAAACAGGCCTTTGCCCATCGGCTTTGGCCAGACTATTTCACAGCCCTATATCGTCGGGTTGATGACGGATTTATTACAGCCCCGGACAGACCAGAGTGTACTCGAAATTGGCACTGGTTCCGGTTACCAGGCCGCCGTACTTTCTCAACTGGTGTCTAAGGTTTACAGCATCGAAATCATAGACGAACTGGGCAAGACCACTACAAAATTATTAAGCCGTCTCGGTTATGACAATATCCAAACACACATAGCCGATGGCTATAATGGATGGCCTGAACATGCTCCCTATGACAGCATCATCGTGACGGCGGCCATCAGCCATATTCCACCACCACTGGTTCAACAACTAAAGAAAGGCGGACGCATGGTAATTCCCGTCGGAACCAGATTCCAGACACAGTATCTGACCATGGTCGAAAAAGACATGCAGGGCAAGGTCACGACCCGGCAGGTGCTACCAGTTATTTTTGTACCTTTTACAGGCGGTCACTAGTATGTAATGCATGCGCCGATTGATGGACAAACATCAACACCACCCCTACTGTCTATTTTCATTCTGTCCAGTGCAGCACTGGCCTATGAAGTTTTATTGATAAGACTATTTTCAATTATTCACTGGCATCATTTTTCATTTATGGTGATCAGTATTGCGTTACTGGGTTACGGTGTCAGCGGCAGTTTTATTACCTTATTTCGAAACTGGCTACTGCAACACTATAAACACGTATTCATCATCAACATTGTGTTATTCGGGCTTTCCTCCATTGCCTGTTTCATAACCATTCAACAGCTACCGTTTAATGCACTGGAAATACTATGGGACAGTTCCCAGTGGCAGCGGTTGTTATTGAGTTACTTATTACTGACATTACCCTTTTTCTTTGTCGCCAATGCCATGGCACTCACCATGATGCGTTTTGATCAACAAATCCCACTGGTGTATGGCATTGACCTCATTGGAGCAGGACTTGGTGCTATTTCAATCATGGCACTGCTTCAAATCTTAACACCCGACATCCTGTTACGAGTATTAGCAATCGGTGGTTTAAGCGCAGGATTTTTTGCGTTATCTACTCTCAGCAAAACACAACGGCAGATAACCGTGTTGATACTTTCGTTAAGCATTTCTGGTGTTTTTATGATGCCACAGACATGGCTTGATTTGCACTTATCTGAATACAAGGGACTGTCACAAACCCTGTTAATGAAAGATGTTTCATTGCGTCATACGCACTCGTCCCCCATTTTTCAGACAGATGTTGTGCAGAGCCCATTTATTCCATTTCGCAATGCCCCCGGTTTGAGCTTACAGAGTCCAGCCGGTCCTCCTGAACAACTTGCTGTATTCAGGGACGGTGATGAAATGACCACCATTGATCATGTAACCGATAACAGCTCGCTGGAATACCATGATTACATGAGCTCAGCCCTGCCTTATCACGTTCACCCTTCAGCACAAAACGTGCTGATTCTAGCCTCGGCCAGCGGATCACAGATACTGCAGGCTCATTCTCAGAAAGTAGTAAAAATCGATGCCGTCGAACCCGATAAACAACTCAGTCAGCTCATAACAGATGTGTATGCAGAATACTTTGACTGGCAAAGCCTGAAAGACAAGGTGACGATTCACGCTATATCGCCACGAGGATTTGCCGCAGCAGAAAATAACTATGATCTCATCATCATGGGGCCATCAGGCGCTTCATCCGGTGGCTCGGCCGGTGTACATGCCCTGTCAACTTCATACGACTTTACGATCGAAGCCCTGCAGTCCTATCTAAAATTACTTGAGCCAGATGGGCTACTCAGTTTAACCCTGTGGACCAGTACACCTGCTCGTGGAAACCTGAAGCTATTTGTTACTGCAGTGGAGGCCATGAGGTTATCAGGCATCGATAAACCTGAAAACAACATTGCCTGGATTCGTAGCTGGAATACCGCAACTCTGCTACTCAAAAAAAATCACTTCACGATAGATGAAATCAACCGTGTACGTGAGTTCAGTGATTCCAGAAATTTTGACCTGGCCTGGTTACCGGATATCAATGCAAGTGAAGTCAATCGCTTCCAGCTATTACAAAAACCGGTTTACTACCTCACTGCAAAATCTGTTTTAGATAATTCAGATACCAGTTTCATTCAGCAATACCAATACGACATACAACCTGCCACAGACAATCGGCCTTACTTTAATAATTATTTCAGATGGTCAAGCCTGCGGGAGTTTATGTCTTTACCCGGACAGGCCGGAATATCTATGATTGGAGTGGGCTACCCAACCTTACTGGTCACTCTGGCACAGGCCACTGTCGCCGCATTTGCACTGATATTATTACCATTAATTTTTATCCGAAAAGAGCACAAAAAAACAGCCGGCAGGCGTAACAATATTATTGTTTATTTTCTCGCTATCGGGCTGGGTTTCCTGTTTATAGAAATTGCCTTTATCCAGAAATTCACCCTGATACTCAGTCAGCCATTATATGCAGTCGCTGTCACACTCTGTGCCTTCCTGATCTTTTCAGGATTAGGCAGCCTTTATGTTCAATACCGCTTGAGGACAGAAACAGCTACAGTCATACCCGCTTTATTACATCGTTCAATTTTACTGATCGGACTGATCACGGTGATTTACATTGTATTATTGCCGCTCATCAGCAACTCGATAATGGTGTTGCCTGAAAGTGTAAGGATACTCTCAGCTTTCATACTATCTGCTCCGCTTGCATTCGCCATGGGCATGCCTTTCTCACTGGGCCTTGCCGCCATGCAACAAAGCACGCCACATCTAATACCCTGGGCATGGGCCATCAACGGTTGCGCCTCTGTGCTGAGCGCAATACTGGCCGTGCTACTAGCCATAGAAATTGGTTTTAACGGGGTTATGTTATGTGCGGTCATGCTGTATGTTTTAGCCTGGAGGAACGGCATAAAAATAGCCCGGCAAAATCAGTCATTATGTTAAATCAAACCAACATAAAATTTTTTAGAACTTAACGATTTTCTGCAACCGGATTAGAGAAACATAAACTTAAATTTCAGGGAAAACATGAGCCCGCTTAATAAAGAAATTGCTGACAAGTTACGTGAAATAGCATCTCTTCTTGAAGTGCAACATGCTAACCCGTTTCGTTCCCAGGCATATCACCATGCTGCCACTACTATGGAAAACCTGAATGAAGATGTTGACAGTCTGATACAGCAAAAAGGCATAAAAGGGTTAGTCGAGCTACCGACTATTGGCGCAGGTATATCTCGCTCAATTTACGAATACGTTGCACTTGGCCGAATGACCAGGCTGGAACATTTGCATGGCGCATCAGACCCCGTCAGATTATTTCGATCCATACCCACAGTCGGCAGAATCCTTGCGGAACGTATTTATCACACACTACACGTCGACACCTTTGAATCACTGGAAAATGCCGCTCACAACGGCCAGCTGGATAAAGTCGAAGGTCTTGGAGCAAAACGCAAGGAAGCCATCAAAGACTGGTTATTAAAGCACTTCGGTGATAACCGCCATCAGTTATCAAATGCACAACATTCAGACAATCCTCCCGACATAGATTTACTATTAAAAGTGGATGCCGAATATCGAAACAAGGCTAAAGCAAAGAAACTGCCCATCATCACTCCGAAACGTTTCAACCCTGAACACAAAGCCTGGTTACCTGTTTTACACAGCACTCGTAGCCGCTGGCATTTCACGGTTATGTACTCAAACACAGAACGTGCACATAAACTCAATCTCAACCACGACTGGGTAGTGATCTATTCTCATGATGACTATCACCAGCAAGGCCAGCACACTGTTGTGACGGAGACACACGGCGTATTGACTGGAAAACGCGTCGTCAGAGGCAGGGAAACTGAGTGTTATGAATTTTATAAGTTAAATGCGTCATAACAAAGTATCGTAGGGTGTGAGCACTTGCTAATACAGGTATAACTCTCAATAAAATTGATCAATACGGCTATCCGGATACATCAACTGCTGAAATCGTTCAACCAGCTCTCCATCCACTAATTTACAGCACCAATTTCAATGGCTCTGTCACCATAAGCCAGTGATAGGCCTGTGGTTTCAAAATCCTGCACAATAACATTTTTAGCATTTGTTTCACTTGCCATTTTTAAACTATTTCCATGCATATTCAGCTTTTAAAGCTCTAAATAATATTTTATCTTAACTCGAATAAATTTTATAATAGTAAAAACTGTAGTCATTAATCGCTAGAAACAGTTAAAAAGTTATTTCAAAAGAGAACCCCATATGAATATTACCCGTTTAGGTACAGAACGCCGTCGCATGAGCAAAATTGTGATTCATAATGATACTATTTATTTGTGTGGGCAGGTTGCCAAAGATGCTGATACCGGTATCGAAGAACAAACTCACACTATGCTGGAAAAAGTGGATGACTTACTCATACAGTCCGGCAGTGACCGAGAGCATATTTTATCCGCAACTATTTACATCAAAAGCATGAAAGACTTCGCTCAAATGAATAAGGTCTGGGATGCATGGGTTATCGAAGGTCATTCCCCTGCGCGCGCCTGTGTTGAAGCCAGTCTGGCTCGCCCGGAACTGCTGGTTGAAATTTCAGTCATTGCTGCAGTTAAACAATAAGTATTCATAGAAATATCATTAAATTATTTCAAGAAATACGTTTGTACTTTTTATTTACTGATTACCGGCTTTGATGCAAAACATAATAAAAAATGCATTCCAGTTATCGTATCCGTCAACATCATCAATATCCACCAGCTCACTCTGGCTCTTTAAATAAGCAAGAGATTTCTCTATTTGCTCATCGTTAATACCATTTAACCTGATCAGATCCATTGCAGATTCTGAGGGCTGCCATTCGCTTAATAGCTTATTCATTCATAACTCTCATATTACTTCTGCAATAAATCGACACGTATGGGATGTAAAAAATGCACACCATCATCACCCATGTGCTGTTCAAACTGATCCTTAACCCTGTTG
This sequence comes from Gammaproteobacteria bacterium, assembly GCA_018669845.1. Classification (GTDB taxonomy): domain Bacteria; phylum Pseudomonadota; class Gammaproteobacteria; genus JACNJF01. The sequence continues at coordinate 31,160 of JABHSO010000190.1, forward strand.
AACAAATCATAATCCATCCGATAATCACCATAGGTAACTTTTATCGAGTCATTTTCAAATGCAGCAAAATTCTCATAATGTAACGGCGTATTAAAAAACACTTCATCGACCAGACTGAACAAACCCTCATCAACTACTTTTTTGACTGTATTAAAGGCCGCTTCACGAACTACCTGCTCATCATGAAACAAACGTAATAATTCGTTAAACTCTCCGGCAAAAACCGGTTCAGAAATATAGGCCAGACCACCGGGCTTTAACACGCGATTAATTTCCTGCATCGATACTTCCATTAAATCAAGCGGCACATGATGCAAAGATTTGAACATAAACACCACATCGACTGACTCATCAGCCAACGGTATATCCTGGGCGCCGGAAAGACCAAAAGTCACATTCGGTAGATCGGTAATCTGTAGATTTTTTTGATGAGCAATTTCATCAACTTCCAATGCCGTAATTCTTCGATTTATTCCAGATGTTGCAATGTCACGCGTTATATCCGCACTGCCACAACCTAACTCCAGAATATGACTGCTATCCAGTGATAACAGGCGACCATAGACTTCGGATTCTAGACAGTTAATTTCTACCTGTTTTGCTGATATTTTCATGGGTCAACCTCTGTTAAAACGCTACTCAACTAAAAACTTTTTCCGCATTCTTTAACCACTCCAGAGCTCCCGGAGTATTTAACCATTCATCACGCATCTCCTCACGGTAGTACCAGGCCTGATCGTCACCACCTACCATAACGCTTTGCTCATTAAGCTTTGGTTTTTTTATTCTTTTAGCAATAAGATAACGTGGTACTTTGTCTAGAAATTCAAGGACTTCACCCACTTCCTGAACCGCTTCTTTCTTTCTGTCCAGACGGTACAAAGCAAGTATCTTTCCAAAAGCTACTTCAGGGTTCAAATCTTCAGGGAATTGATCAGCAAGCTTTAGTGCTTCTTCATTACACCCCTCAGAAATTAACTGGTTCATTCTGAACATTCGATTACCATGGTTATCATTCGGATTAATACTCAGTAATTTATTTGCATAGTGAATTACTTTATCAGAATCTCCCTTCACCATAGCCATGTTTCCAAGACGAACCAGAGAGCGAAGAGCTGGCCGGTTTGTCTCTATAATCCAGGGAAGTTCTGCTACACCCTCACTCGCCATGGTTTTGTCAAGAATACTCTCACTTCGCTGTAAAACAGGAGCCATTAACAACTCAAAAACCCAATCAGCACCAAATTGCGGGTATAAAACCAGTGCTGTCGCCAGATCATCCAGTATATCCAGACTGTCGAAGGCCTGTGGATGATCATTTAACCAGTTAGCCCAGTCCAGTTCGGTATATACATCCCAGGGATCAGCATCATCAAACGGCATGTCCTGGGTTGAAAATGGCTTCTTAACCGGGAAAACACGGTGCCATTCCTGCTCCAGGGCTTCAATATCTGCAGGTGTTTGCAGGTAAAAATCATTGGAAGAAGGCTCTGGTTCATCATCAAATGGAAATTCACTTTCATCACTGCCAGATAAATCATCCAGCTGGCCCTGCATACTTTTAATAGCCATCTCTACATTTTCTTTTTCCAGCCCCTGGGATAAAAGGCTTTGACGAATAACATCCATATCATCTTCACCCTCACCCGGACTCATCATCCCCGGCTGATTATTAATAGTGTAATGCGGCAAGGGCCTTTTTTGAGCCATCTCCAGCCACTGTTTCAATAAAAGACCGGCATCATCAACCATTTCCATACCCACTTCTGCAAAGGCTTCAACAGGGTTGGCAGCCACTTCAATCAGAAAATTAAGCTGTGGTTCGTCATCAGATACACCGGACCGGCGCATTTGTCGAACCCAGAAATCCGCACGCTGTTTTGCCTTTTCAATATGTCCCTGAGTTGTCAAAATCTGCACTTCCAGCAAACCCAAACTCAATGACTGCGGATCGTCACGTTGAGCATGTTTAAACGCCTGCCAGGCACCTGCCACATCACCGTCATCCATGCGAATCGTTGCCAGCCGTTGCCATGCACCTGAGCGTAGTGGAGATTTAGAGACTGTATCCAGTATGGTTTGCAGTAAATCCATTTTTTTCTTCTGATAGACAAGGTCATCATAAGCGTTACACAGTATCGTCAGCGCAAATTCAGCATCATCTTTAGTCTTACGGATCTTACCTTCAAATAACGGGGATAAAATGGTGACTGCTTTTTTAGGCTGACCTGAATTCATATAGTCACTTGCAATCACGGCCAATGCTTCAGTCGGTACATGATTTTCACGGATAGCCTGAGCCGCTATCGTTTTATCCAGTTGTGAAAAAATCAACGGCCAGAGTGAATCAGGGCTCAACGCCTGCATAGAAGGCATTGCTGCACAACATTGCTTGTATTTTTTCCCAGAACCGCAATGGCAGGGTTCATTACGACGCGGTAATGGCATCGGTTGCGGCCTGAAATGGTTGGATGGCAGTGGTATTCCATTCCAGATGACTAAGGCCAGATTAACCGCAATTTTATTCAAACTATCCGGATCGACAGCAACATCGCCTAAAGGCAGATTTTCAATGGTATCGAACATCGTGCCCTGTCGCTTATCAGGGCCAGTATAATAGTTATAAATACTATCTCTTAGCCAACTGATAAAACGTTGTGGGTCTTCATATTTGATTATATGTGCAACTGAATCTTCTATCAGTGCCTCCATTTTAATGGGTAAGGCCTTAGAACCAGGGAAAGTATATGTCATTGTTTGTGCTCATATTATTAGAAGTATTCGTATAGATTCCAGGAACCTGTCTGACTTCAGATTAATCAACTCGGCAATAGCTCCTACATTGCTACCTACGACCATCCATGGTCTAGTACGAAAAAGTCATTTTAGCCCTGTTTCTAATATAACCAAAGATAATACTCCAAATTGAATTCTGTAACGCTCTGAATTGAAAGGTAGCTTCCAGATAATCCACGGCAGATATAAAGCTGAAACATGATTTCCGCACATTGTGGAACTTTAGTCCCGCCTCTGTACCACAGGTTATTGAGATATTCCCCCTTTCAAAAAATATTCGAACACAATTACTGCAACACTACATTCATTAATGGTTGAATAACTTTTATCTGTCCTCAGATACATGGTATGCATTTACTCAGACCTGAAGCAAAACATCTACACCATCGACTACTGATGCCATGCTCTCAATACCTCGAGTTCTAAGTAATCCACATAAAGACGTCCTTCACCTGAAGCGGTCTTTTTCTATCGTGGCATCATTCACGCTAGCCCTGTGGCTGATAAAGATTATCGAGTCATTCTCTGGCATCGAACTCTTCAAATATGGTATTTACCCTGGCCAGATGAGCGGACTAGCCGCTATTCTCTGGGCACCATTAATTCATAGCTCATTCTCACACCTGCTCGCCAACACGGCACCTCTTCTCATACTGGGCACAGCACTGTTATACGGTTACCCGAAATCAGCAAAAATCGTAGTCCCAGCCGTATACATCGGAACCGGTCTGGGTGTCTGGCTTTTTGCACGACAGTCTTATCATATCGGCATCAGCGGCCTGACATTTGGTTTTATGTTCTTCGTTTTTACCATTGGTGTCATTCGCTGGGACAGACGGGCGAGTGTCCTGTCCATGCTCGTATTCTTTCTATACGGCGGCATGATCTGGGGCATCTTCCCGAGTAAACCGGACATATCCTTTGAAAGTCACTTCTTTGGCGCCGTGATCGGCATAGTTCTGGCCATACTGCTCAGAAACTACGACCTCTACTCACCTGAGAAAAAATATAGCTGGGAAAATGAGGACGACGAAGACGAGGATGATGAATCGTAGGTTTAACTGAAAAATTAAAAGCAAAATTTTTCAGTTAACAAACTGTAGTATCTGTTTATCCAAATTATACGGTAAAATTGACATCATCAAACGATGGTATACGATTTAATTATATCGCACTATTAGAGTAATAGTATGCTTCATATTAAATCAGTAAAACATGTTTCAGACTTTAAAATATGGATTTCATTTGACGATGGTTCATCGGGTGAAGTTGATTTAATACATTCATTAAATGGCCCTGTATTTGAACCATTAAAAGATATTAGTGTATTTTCAAAAGTATTTATCGACCCAGAACTTGAAACAGTGGTATGGCCAAATGGTGCAGACTTAGCACCTGAATTCCTTAAAGAACTGCATAATAAAACTAAAACAAACAGAAAGGCTTAAACCGCTCGACTTACGGTTACCCGAAATCAGCAAAAATTGATGTCCCGCCGTATACATCGGTACCGAACTGGGTGTCTGGCTTTTTGCACGACAGTCTTATCATATCGGTGCCAGCGTCCTGACATTTGGTTTTATGTTCTTCGTTTTTGCCATTGGCGCTATTCGCTGGGACAGACGGGCAAGTGTATTGTCCATGTTCGTATTCTTTCTATACGGCGGCATGATCTGGGGAATCTTCCCGAGTAAACCGGACATATCCTTTGAAAGCCACTTCTTTGGTGCTGTGATCGGCATAGTTCTGGCCATACTGCTCAGAAACTACGATCCCTACACAGCTGAGAAAAAGTATAGCTGGGAAGATGATGAAGACGAAGATGATGTATCTATATTTGATGATGAATCTTGAGGCTTATACAGGAAATTACACAGATCGATAACAACTCCAGGATTGTTGACTGTCCATCCAAAAAACAGCTAACAATAAAAAATTAAATTTATGTAATAACAATCTCAAACTTGAATAATACATAATTCAAGTTTAATATAACCCAATGATTAAAAGAGAAATCACCGCTGAACTGGTGCTTGCCGCCAGTGAATACCCTGTAGTAACCATTCTCGGGCCAAGACAGTCAGGTAAAACAACGCTGGCAAAATCAACTTTTCCAGATCACCAGTATTGCTCTCTGGAAGAGCCTGATATTCGGAACTATGCTACCGAAGACCCCAGAGCTTTCCTGAAAACTTATAGCCATAATGTTATCTTCGATGAAATTCAGAGAGTACCCGAGCTACTTTCATATATTCAAACCCTGGTCGATGAAGATAACGCTAAAGGACGCTTCATTTTAACCGGATCACAGCAGTTAAAACTTAATGCCGATATCACTCAATCTTTAGCCGGCAGAACCGCAATTCTAACGCTTTTACCTTTAACAATCGCAGAAGTCCTGAGTGTAAAACAGCTGAAATCAAAAGATGAATTTATCTATCAGGGGTTTTTCCCTCGAGTTTATAATGACAATTTAAATCCGACCAGAGCTTATTCAAATTATTACAAAACCTATATCGAAAGAGATATCAGACAACTTATAAACTTAAAAAATATCTCAATATTCGAAAAATTTTTAAAACTTTTGGCCGGAAGAGTCGGGCAAATACTCAACCTGAATTCATTGGCAAACGATGTAGGTGCAAGCAGTACAACACTCAGAGAATGGCTTTCGATTTTAGAAGCATCTTTTATAATTTTTAAACTTGAACCCTATTTTGAAAACTTTGGTAAAAGAGTTATAAAATCACCGAAAGTATATTTTACAGACACAGGATTGTTAGCTTACTTACTGGATATAGATTCTCCATCAGTCGTCTCACGTGATCCGTTAATTGGAAATATTTTTGAAAATCTGGTGATACTTGAAATTCTAAAAAATAGATTAAACAGGGGGCTATCACAAAATATCTACTTTTTTAGAGACTCCAACGGGTTTGAAGTTGATCTCATCTATAAAAAAGCTGCTCTGCTGATTCCTGTCGAGATAAAATCATCTTCAACTTTTCATAGTGCTTTCAGTAAAGGCATTAAGAAATTTCTAACTTTAACGAATAAAAAAACCAGGGGATTTGTTATCTATTCGGGTGAATTTCTGCCTTCTTCTGATCAGTATGAGGTTATTAATTACACAGATATAACAAAAATATTTGAAGGTTGAGAATGAGGACCAGAATATCTTATCTTGAATTGCCGGATGCACGATTTTCAGTAACTACACCAACATTTAATAAAGCCGTTAAAAATTCCATGCCAATCAAAAGAGCGACCTGGATAAAGCCATTAAGTCATTGATGAAAGAGCCTTTACCTGGTGAACAGAAAAAGGGAGACCTCTGCTCCAGGTTCGCACTTTAGCTGTAGTATATTTAGTGACTCTGACCTTTCGGTTTTTGGGGCATCTTCCCGAGTAAACCGGACATATCCTTTGAAAGTCACTTCTTTGGTGCCGTGATCGGCATAGTTCTGGCCGTACTGCTCAGAAACTACGATCCCTACACGCCTGAGAAAAAATATAGCTGGGAAGATGATGAAGATGAAGACGAGGTTAGGATATTTGATGATAAATCTTGAAGAACTGAGTAACAGGTTAACCAACAGCCATGAATAATAGCAGTAAGCCAGATTATGGAAGCATTGCCTCTGTCAACACCAATTCCATTTTATGTAACTCCTGATCAACTACACTCCATATCATATCCAGATCCACTCCCAAATAATCATGCACCAGTATGTTTCTAAAACCTGAAATATTTTTCCATGGAATTTCAGGATATTGCTTTTTTATATCAGGTGATAGTCGTTGACTGGACTCAGCCATAACCTGTAAATTGCGAATCACAGCATCCTGTATTAAATGAGACTGATAAAAATCCTCTTTGGTTTCTACGTACTCATAAATTCGTAGAATAGAATCGAGCATATGCTCGATATAGATATTATCATCCTTTTCATTCATAAGATTTTTGCTTCACTCATCACCTTATCATAAATAGCAGGGTGCAATGATTTTTCAGTGACCACATCAACTTTACGATGTACCAGATTAGAAACATCTTCCAAAAAACCACCCAGAGCAAATCCTGATTTACCTTCCTCAAGCTCTACCAGTAAATCCACATCACTTTGCTCATTAGCATCATTGCGAGACATAGACCCAAATATTCGAACATTACGCACACCATTATCATGAGCGATTTTCAAAATCTGCTGCCTGTATTTTACAATTAAAGGATTCATATTGAATATCATACCCCTTTATTCTATTTTAGAAAATATGAAACATCATTCTGAAAATAGGTGCTCAGTAAACTAATTTTCGGTGACTTTACCTGTTCACGGGTAAATTCATCCGTTACCAACAATGCCGTCGTACACCCTCCAACAAAAACAAATTTAGGAAGCAGTTCCTCACCAAGCCCTTCGGCAACTCGAATCAACATATCCTTATGTATATCGGCATTCTTCATTGAAGGACCTCCAAATGCTCACTCAACAGTTTAATCGCTAAATTGCGCTCACGAGACTGCCCTACTCTTATCGCATCAACTAATGCCAGCAAGGCATAAAGTTCCGCATCCAGCCTGACCGCATAAGGTACCGACTTAAATAACGGCTCTATCACCTGCCCTCTGGTATTTCCTTTAGCATCGGACCATACAGGCGGTAATTCGCCTGCACTAGAAAGCTTACCTTCTAGCACTGGTGCTGCTAAAGAGGTTGATATGCCTCGAGTTACAGCACCAGGCTTTACCGGAAACACATAACGTAAGCCATAAACTATAAATTCAGATAATGCTCTAATGTTTGCGCGAGGAACATCAATTTTTCGATCTCGAATTGCCAGACCCGAATCGAAGCTTCTTTGTAACGATAAATTTATCTGAGACTTACTGATACCAGTCAACTGAGCTAAAGCTCGCACGGTATATTGATGATAATACCCGGGAGCATCCTCAACTTTTACAGGCTCATTACTCTCATCCACACTCCAGTCCTCCCAACTATCGGAAGTATAAACAGGAGAATTACCCTGCTCTTTCTTTTGCAGACAAGCCAGCTTTAACAGTAAGCCTATATCTTGACCTTTCATAATCTTATACCTATTTTGTCCTAAGTCCCGGGACCTGGGACAAGTGTCGCTACAAAGATGAGTATCGTCAAGTTTTGTATTACAAATTAATCAGCAGTTCCAAATATTTTATAAGGCAATCTTGTCATTTGAAAAACAATTAGGCATATGAAAATACAGCACAATGCACAGATTGAGAACAATCCCATGATTGTTGGCAGGCAGTACGAAAAGTATCTAACAATACAGATGTTTCTCCCCATACATCCAGTGATTCTATTTCAGATTCGGTAGCAAACCTTATTGATGAAAATTCATGAAAAGCATGATCAGCAATAGTCGGTCCATTACTGTACTTCCAGAGCAGTGAATATAAAGTTGGCATATTGACCTGTTCTGCGACAAATAGCTCACCAGCATAAAGGTATGATTCAATCTCGGTAATGTAATCTTCTGCTACATCACCGGATACTAGTATCTCACCGAAGGCTTTAAAATTATCTGCATCTCGATAGAGGTATTCCATAACGAAATAGCCATTCATAACATTCAGCCTCCGATTTAGCGTATTTATAAAAATTAAACAGATGTCATTAGTGGAGCACGTATATTGCTAAAACTCACAATTTTCACGGTGTGTTGCTAGGTAATCTTTATTGGGCTTGTAACTTTCCGGCAATGAAATCTTCATACCCTCTTTGCAAATAAAATAATTATTCACCACTTCATTTGTACCATAGTCTTTAATATTTTTTGAAATTAAAAGTCGATAATCATCATCGAGGCTAATTAGGTTTCTATCAAATGCAGCATCATAGGTAGCCGACAAACAAAGTCCATTTTGAGGTTCTAGTCTTTTAGTGTTATCTTCAGCCCATGGAATAATATGGCTAGCTCGATTTATCTCTGGAATATTTAAACCAGAAATACAGCATATTTGATTATAAACCCGTAAAATTATTTTCCTGAAAATATTTTGATTAACTCGAACTCTAAGAGAACGAGTCACATCAAGCCCCTGCTTTTCATCAAGACCTTCAATTAAAAAATCAGGAAAATTCAAATCGCTCTTAAACTTGTTCTGTAATTCTGACTCATCTCCTACATGATTTTCAAAAATTCCAACTATTTTCTGCTCAAAATTATTTTCAACTAAAAATTCCTGATAACTTCTTAATGCAGCAGAACAAAAACCATCTCGTAAATAACTTTTAGGAATACCATCAATATCCCAAGCACTTGAGTTCCCCTTATGTTTTTCAATTAAAACTCGTTCATACAATTGCTGCAAACGGTCGACTGAATTAATGTTCCAGACATTTTTACAATCATCGAAAGTAAATGGCTCAACCTCAAGCATCTTACATAGCCAGTCCAGGGCCTTAACATATGATGATGCCTTATTACTTCCTTCAGTATTTATTGAGTGAATGTATTTTGAATATGAATCTTTTTTCATAGAGTTTTAGTCCTGCATAACTTTTGACTGGACACGCAGCTTTATCTGTTTGTATAAGCCATTATTCAAAGTGAATTATAATTCTCTAGATTATTTTCTAAATTCATATAATTTACTCCCCAAGTTCCCATATCACACTCATGGGTGCACTCCCCTTATGCTCCTGATACCTCGCTGAGCCATAGTAGGTGAAAGG
>JABHSO010000191.1 GCA_018669845.1 Gammaproteobacteria bacterium
GACAGTAGCTAGTTGAAATATTAATAAGTATTTATAGGATTCTCCGTACGTTCCAATAAATCTCAATGCCAATGGTGCGCACGGCGGCACCCTACCTGTAACTTCATGATTGAATATCATATCTCCACCGGGAGCCGCTCTGTGACAAGAGATACAACCTTCAGGCATACCTTTGGCTACAACTACAGCACATGAACAAGAGCACTAGAACTACTTTTAAACAGGGTCGAGTATTTATCATAAAATTGGAAAATCACCAGTTTTTTGAAGTTTTTGCTTACTTTTGTAAGCTTTTTCCATTGATTTAGTTCAACAGTCTCCAGAAATCTAAAGAATCTCCTATACTTAGGTTTCTATAACTGAAGTATCAGATAAAAAAACAAGAAGTTAGCTATAGAAAACATAATTTAATCATTGACTTACACGATATTTATAATGCAGTATATCAACAATCATGTATAACTCGGCAAATCAACAAATAGATCTGGATTACACCAGAATGCCACCAGCACCTCATGTCTTAATAAAACTAATAGATCTGTTCCATAAAACAGACGTCAGTTTTGAAGAGCTGGAAGCTATTATCGTTAAAGATACAGCACTGTGCACCAAGGTTATTTCTATCTCTAACTCTGCGGCTTTCAGTCAGTGGAATGATGCTCGTGAACTGAAACAAATTCTCGTTGTTCTCGGCACTAAAACCATCAAATCCATAGCCCTGACCTCAGCAGTTCATCAATTTTTTTCTCAGTTTAGTAAGGAACTGGGGGAAACTCTGGGTAGTCTGTGGCTCGATTCACTGATCTGTGCCCATTTATCCAGACACCTGGCAAAGCTGACCGGGTATAAGTTTCCAGATGAAGCTCACCTTGCAGGATTAATGCACATGCTGGGACAACTTGTTTTTCTGTCCAATGAACCTGGCAGATATCAAACAATGATGGCATCAGCCGCAGATCAGAGTGCTTTACTTTTTCAGGAACAGGAAAATTTCGGCATTCAAAGTACTGATCTGGCCGCTGACATGATTTCCAGATGGGGAATAGATTCTTTCTTACACGATGCAGTTCGTTATCAACATAAACCTGCCGATTTATTACAGGATGCTCATCCCCTGATCAAGCTGGTAAACCTGTCATCTCAATTGTGCAACCGGTTAAACCATACCAATAAAAAATACCTGGTTGAAGACCATTATTTTGGGCTAAATCAATCAGTTATTGAAGATCTGGTTCTACAAGCCACAGAAGCCGCCATATCTGATGCAAGGAGTTTTGGTGTTGATGTGAATGAAGACCCGACTATACCTCTAGCCAATATTGATGATGAAGCCATACGCATTGAACTTGCTCGCAAAGTAAGGCAAATAGCTTTACTGGAAGGCATAGAAAACCACATTACTGAACTCGATGATATTTCAGAAATGATGCAACTGGTGAGTGAAAATCTACAGTTATTATTTGGCCTGTCTTCAACCATATTCTTTTTTCCTGACCATGATCAAACCATATTAACCGGCATTGCCAGTCACAGTAAAAATATACCCTCCAGTGGTTCCTTCACCATAAAGATTAAATCACAGCGTAGCCTGGTAACTGAATCTGCTTTGCAACAAACAATTCTCAATAGCCAGAATCAGAATATTTTTGCAAAACCAACTATTATTGACCGCCAGATTCAGGATGCATTAATGTCATCTCATTTTATTTGTTTACCTCTTATTAGCGGGAAACTGTTAATGGGCGTCATTGCAATTGGCTGCGATACTCAGCAAATTGAAAAGATAAATAAAGACAATGAATTACTCTGCCTCTTTTCTACCATCGTTGCCAACTCATTATCTCATCAACAACAGTTAGCTCATAAACACCAACAGCAACTGGAGTTAAAGCAACAGGAAATCGATATACAAACTCGAAAAATTATTCATGAAGTTAATAACCCACTGACTATTATAAATAATTATCTTGAAATCCTTTCTCTTGATATGGATAAGGATTCTAAGAATAAGTTACACATAGAAACCATTAAATCTGAAATGGATCGGGTCAGTGAAATACTACTTCAATTGAAAGATGATCAGACGGAAATGCTGGATGAGCAACCCATGGTCAATATAAATTCAATCATCAGCAAGCTGGTAGACATTTTCAAACCTACATTTTACAAACTCAATCAGATAACCAGTCAATTAGAGTTAGATCCCGATTTGCCTCTAATTTCTACTAATCAAAATAAATTCAAACAAATTATTACTAATTTGTTAAGAAATTCTGCAGAAGCATTACCTGAAAGCGGCACTATCACAATAAAAACTAAAGCACGGGTCATTCTGAATAATAAACAATATATTGAAATTACTGTCTCAGATAATGGTTCAGGAATACCTGAAAACATTCTGGATCATTTATTTTCCCCGGTTGAATCAACTAAAGGGGCAAATCATTCAGGTCTAGGCCTGACTATTGTAAACAAGCTGACTATGGAGTTAAAAGGAAGTATAAGTTACAGTTCATCGGATCATGGTGGGGCCAAATTTATCATTCTTTTACAACGAAATTAGAGGTATAAAAAAATTATGTCCGGAACAAAACCATCGATTCAGTACCGGACCACTGCTGGTTTATCTTCAATTATGGCCAATGCCAATAAGCTTGAAAAGGACATCGAGAAAACCAGTTATCAAATTTTAATTATTGATGACAATATTAACCTGCTCTACAGCACCCAGGCTTTAGTTGAGTCTATTGGTTATAGTTGCATTATCGCCGACGGTGGTGAGGCAGGGATCAATGTTCTTAACAGCATACCCATCGATATTGTTTTACTTGATCTTTCCATGCCTGAAGTCGATGGATATTCAGTGCTTAAATATATTCAGAAAAAGGAATTTAATACCGATGTCATTGTGGTAAGTGGAGAATCTACTTTTGATAATGCCACAAATGTTTTTAAATCCGGCGCTCTGGACTTCCTCGGTAAACCCTATAAATCTTCACAGTTAATTTCTACCATCGATAATGTGGCTTATAAAAGAGGTCTAAAATTAAACCTCAAAGCCATGCAAGTCCAGCTGGAAGAATCTGAAAGGCGCTATCGTTTTATTGTCAGCTATTCACCCGACATAATTTACATGATAGATCACCGGGGATTTTTCACATTTTTAAATGACCGGATTACAGATTTACTAGGTTATAAACCCGAAGAATTAATTGGCGAACACTTTTCATCACTGGTACATGAAGATGATCTGATGATCGCAGAACATATCTTTAATGAACGCCGCACCGGCGACCGTTCGAGTCAAAATGTTGAGTTTAGATTAAAATCTTCCGACCCTGAAGTTCAATCGAAACACTTTGAATCCAGTTCTATTGTTATTGAGCTGTGCTCTATGGGAGTGTATGAGGAGAGTGATGATGGTACTCCTTATTTGGGTACTTACGGAGTAGCCAGGGATATAAGTGAACGTAAAAAAGATCAGGAAATGATCCATTTTCAGGCATATCATGACTTACTCACCAGACTACCAAATAGAGAACTCTTTCTTGACAGAATGCATTTAGCTATTTCACAGGCTGAAAGGAATAAAGCTAAACTGGCTGTGCTTTTTCTTGATATGGATGGCTTTAAATTCATCAATGACTCACTCGGACATGTTATTGGAGACAGTCTGCTGCAACGTGTCGCATTTCGTCTACAGGAAACATTACGTGATACAGATACTATCTCCCGTATAGGCGGAGATGAGTTCAATATTTTAATTCCTGAGCTGAAAAATCGTGAGGAAGCGGGACTAGTTGCAGAAAAAATACTGAGTGCTTTTAGCCACCCTATCATTCTGGATCATCATGAAATTACCATCAGTTTCAGCATCGGCATCTCGGTATTTCCTGACGATGCCACTAGCACAGAAGAGCTGATTAAAAATTCAGACATGGCGATGTACCATATAAAAGGACGAGGTAAAAATGGCTATGAGTTCTTTTCCGATCATATGCAAAGCATTTATCAATACCGACATAATATCGAACAGGATATTAGAAAAGCCCTGGATAATGATCAGTTTGAAGCTTATTACCAGCCACAATACGATATTAACGCTCAGAAAATCATCGGACTGGAAGCCCTCATTCGCTGGAACCACCCTGAAAAAGGACTAATAACACCTGATGAATTTATTCCTATTGCAGAGGAGATTGGGCTTATCTGTGAAATTGGCAGGTACATGCTTAAAACAGGTTGCAAACAACTCAAAACCTGGCTTGATGAGGGTATTAAACCACTAAAACTATCCATCAATGTTTCTGCCTACCAACTGGCTGAAAGCAATTTTGATGTCGTATTGTGTGACCTGATAAAAAAATACGACATTCCCCACCATTTATTAATGGTAGAAATTACGGAAACATCATTAATGCAGGATATGGAACAGGCCATCCCCCGTCTTAAAAATTTGGTTAAGTGTGGCATTGGCATCTGTATTGATGATTTTGGTGTAGGATATTCATCACTTTCTTATCTGCAGATCCTGCCTATCGATATACTCAAGGTTGACCGATCTTTTCTCAGCTGCATAACTGAAAATCACGAAAAAGCATGTATAATAAAAGCTATTGTAGCCATGGCCAGAGAGCTTGAACTGGAAGTGGTTGTAGAAGGTGTAGAAACGGTAAAACAGCTCAACTACATTAAGAACATCGGTTGCACGATTGTTCAGGGCTTTTTACTCGGACGTCCTCTTCCAGTAAATGAAGTCAGTAAATTACTGAAATAATTTTAGCTAAAAAGATATACACCCTATTTCATAGACACACAGTTAAGTTGATAACAGGTAGTAACAATCAATGAGTAAACCATTACTGGTAGTCGTAGATGATGAACCGGACATTGCAGCATTTGTGGGAGATGTAGGCGAATATGTAGGTTTTGATGTTGTAACAACAAACAGTTCTCGAAAATTTCAGCAAGCCTGTTTATCTACACCACCCGCTGCCATTTTTATGGATATTGTCATGCCTTATATTGATGGCATAGAATTAATAGGCTGGCTATCAGAACAAAAAATTAGCACTCCAATAATTATTATGAGTGGCTATGATGGGTATATAGGAATGACAGAATTATTGGGAGAGAAACAAGGTTTAACTATAGTTGGTACCCTGACTAAACCGTTTCGAATCGATGATATTGAACCTTTGCTGCTTAAAATTATTGGCCAAAAAAAATAATCACCTATCAGCAGAAATCATTTTTTAAACTAACTCTTCACTCTAAAATCAATCTACAATTTTAACTTACTAGCAAACCTGATAGCCGCTTTGTAACCGTCCGAATTCAGGTATTTTTTATCCGTGGTTTCTGATTCTAACCTGTCTAACCAGTGCTTTGACAACAAGGCGATTAACTGCTCTGACTCTTCAAATGGGGCGGTTTGAATAACATCCAGCACAGAATTTAGCCATGGCTGTTTATCAACATTCTTTTCGATAGCAGATACTATTACTTCCTGATTCAGCTCTTTCTGCTCGGTTAAGTAATCTGAAAGATGAGATACTTTAGAGCGTTTACTATTGATAATTTTACTGGCAAAAGATTTGATGCATAAACTTGCCGGAGTCTCAGGATATTTCAATATAAAAGGTGTTTGCAGCATAACCGACCTGCTTACATTTTTATCATCGAGCACATAACCCGGAGCCGTAATTTTCATATTCAGATATTTTTTTAACGCCGCAGAAAACCGTGTTAATACTTCTTTAGCTACCTGGTAGGAAGGCACTCTATTCACTAATACCTGAATGGGTTGATTAAACCCTTGCTGCTTCAATACCTTAAGCAAAGAAAAAGCATCAGTTAAAGAAGTTGGCTCTGAAGTAATTGTAATTATGGTTTCAGGGGCTGCTTTAATAAAACTTAAAACGGTTTCATTAATGCCGGCAGCTGTATCGATCAAAATATAATCAAACTGTTTTTCCAGCTGTTGTAATAGATTTATTAATTTCTCCTGCTGCAACGGGTCGTAATGAACAAAATCCATAAAGCCGGAGGCCGCTGGAATAATATTTATACCTCCGGGGCCCTGCAACATAATATCCTGTAACGGTTTATTAGCCGTCAAAAAATCCTGTAAAGTAAAATCCGGGCTTAAACCCGTCATGATATTGATATTGGCGAGATTTGTGTCTGCATCAAAAATACAGACCTTGTGCTTCTGACGTGATAATTCTATGGCCAGATTGAGCGATACTGAAGACTTACCTACACCACCTTTACCACTGCTGATCGCAATGACTCTGGCAACCCTTTCCATCAGTTTTATAGTGGGTTTAACAGGACGAAGCTGATGTACTTTTGCGGAATACATGAATAATTATACTTTCAAAAACATTCTAAAAATAACTTGATGCCAACTCTCATAATTTTTAGTCAGGCTGAAAAGGACTTAAGGAGTATAACAAGTTAAAAATTACCTGTTAATTTATTTGAATTGAAATATCGCCTAACTGTTGATTCCATTCGTACAAATCATTGTTACTTTTCTGATTACAGGAACAATTTCCACCGCAAACATTATCACTGGAATAATGTTTAATTTTTCCTTTTCTAATCCAGAAATCCAGCATGCCTTTAACCGCCTCGGGATCTGCATCAAAATGAATTGCTATATCCGTCAGACTGACCTGTGGATGAGATTTAACATACTCTTTAAGGTCATTTAGAATCATGACGTCTGGACAACAGCTATCTGTTGCTTATTCGCATAACTGCGCAAACCCATAAACAGTAACAGGGTATAAATAATAATTAGCAAAATTGTCACTGACGCGTAAAAAGGATCAACAGAAAAACGTGAAAACTGGTAGAAAAGCACTGCCGTGATATAAGCAACAGACGTTGACCAGAAAGCTACAAATGTAGCCCATGCCCTGCCAGCTTCTTTAGCTATTGCCCCAATAGTTGCAACACAGGGAAAATACAGCAGAATAAACAATAAATAGGAAAATGCTCCAGCCTGCCCATCGAAACGTTCTGACATAACACCGAATATACCTTTAGTCACTTCCAGGTCTTCAGCCATAGAATCTGAATTATTCAAATCTCCCACATCCAGACCCAATGGGTCAAACAGAAAGTCAGTTAGACCTGAAAGGTTTTGTGGAATAGTAGCCACAGCCTCTGATAGTGACTGAAACAGATCATATGTCTGTTCCTGCTGTTCAATGCCTTCCAGTGATATCTGTGTATAGATAGAGTTTAGCGTTCCAACCACGACTTCCTTGGCCAAAATCCCGGTAAATATACCAACGGTTGCAGGCCAGTTTTCTTTTTCAATTCCCATGGGTTCAAACAAAGGTGTCAAGGATTTCCCCACCACACTTAAAACAGAGTTTTCACTGTCTTCATTACCAATCGAACCATCTGTACCTATTGAATTTAAAACATTAAGAGCCAGAACCATGATAATAATTATACGCCCGGCATCCCGTATAAATAATTTAACTCTATCCCAGGTACGTAAACCTATCCCTTTAAGAGTGGGCACATGATAGGTTGGCATTTCCATCAGAAATCCACTGCTTTCACCTGAAAGCAAGCTATGCTTCATCACCAGGCCAGTCGCTATAGCCATTAAAATTCCAATCAGGTACAACGCAAAGACCAGGTTCTGCCCATTGCTGGGGAAAAATGCTGCTGCAAAAAGAACATAAACAGGTAAACGTGCACCGCAGGACATGAAAGGGTTCATCAAAATGGTGAGTTTACGTTCCCTCTCACTTTCCAGAGTGCGTGTGGCCATAACCGCTGGTACATTACAGCCAAAGCCGACAATCATCGGCACAAAGGCTTTACCTGGCAAACCGATGGCTCGCATAAACCGGTCCATAACAAACGCAGCTCTGGCCATATAACCTGAATCTTCGAGAAATGACAGAAACAGGTACAGACAGGTAATAATAGGAATGAAAGTCGCTACAACCTGTATTCCACCGCCTAATCCTTGCGCCAATATCAGTACGGCCAGATCAGGTAAACCAATAGAAGTTAATATTGAAGCCAGACCATCAACAAATATAGCTCCGGCTACACCATCAAAAAAGTCAATAAATGCGCCTCCAAAATTAATGGTGAACATAAACATCAGGTACATCACCAGCATAAATATAGGAACACCAAAATAGTGATGTAGCACCACCTGATCAATTCGATCTGACAGGTATTTATGTACCTTACCTTTAACCTTTACCACCAGCTGCGTGATAGTATGCGCATGACCAAAACGAGAATCAGCAATATAAATATCCGCCGATTCAGTCGTTATATTTTGAATATGCTGCTGCCATTTTTGAATTCTTAATGACAGCTCAGCATCCGGCTGTTGTCGACAAACACTGGTATCACCTTCCAGCAGCTTTAGAGCTATCCAGTAGGTATTGTAAGTATGACTTTCTTCAGGTAGATGAGGTCGAATATCCGCAATTGCAGTTTCAACTTCTGCATCCATGGTCAGGCTAAAGCCACCACGACTGTGATCTTCGATGACCTGTAAAGCAGCCTGCTTTAGGTCATTTATTCCCTTTCCAGTCACTGCAACGATACAAATAACAGGACACCCAAGTTTTTTTGAAAGTAGATCAATTTCAATTGAAATACCTCTCTTCTGAGCAATATCCATCATATTCAGGGCCAGTACGACAGGCACACCCATCTCCAGCAATTGAACAGTCAAATAGAGGTTTCGTTCGAGATTTGCGGCATCCAGTACATTGATGACCACATCAGCTTCCCGACTTAGTAGATAAGATCTTGTCACCTGCTCATCCAGTGACATTGCATCCAGTGTATAGATACCCGGCAAATCGATTACCGTGACTTTGTTCTCTGGGGAAAGGTTAAAACTACCCAGCTTACGCTCTACAGTAACTCCCGGCCAGTTACCCGTGGTTTGACGAATACCGGTCAGATTATTGAAAAGGGCAGATTTACCGCAGTTGGGGTTGCCTGCAATGGCGAGAGTGGTCATACCTGAATATTATTCTTCTGTATCGAGTGCCTGTAAAAATACTTTAGCAGCGATATTGGCACCTAAAGCAACACGGCTTCCATTACTCAACACAACAACACCACTATGACGTTGATGTAAAACGGACACTTCCTGCCCTTTACGTAAACCCAGACTCATCAACTTTTTTTTCAAGTTTTTATCACCATCAATTTTGGTAATAAATCCGTGAAAACCAGTTTCAGGTTGATTTAAATTGAGCTGTAAGTTCATGAAAAACGCAAATGAGAAATATTCTCATTAATATATTTATGAACCCTTATATTGTCAATACATCAAAATGAAAAAATAAGCTAAATGTGATTCAGATCAATCAATAATTTCATTTAGAAGTTTGCAGGTACTCAATCAAATCATCCAGCCTGTCTTCATCCACTAACAATAGATGAGGAGTTTCTCCAAAAGCATCATGTCTACGTCGTAACCAGTGACGCATTGCAATGCCATCAGCTTGCCGATGTCGATAAAGTAACCGATAAAACCGCACAAATTGACCTGCTAAATCCCAGGCTTCTGATCCAGGCACCAGCAATTCCTGTGCATTGGCTAGCAAACCAATATCTGAACATTGAAGATGTAAAATTCTTGCAAGTTCTGCCTGATAAAGATCCAGCATATCGACAACCTGAATGACAGCCTGTGTCAGCTTACGTGCATCTTGTGGAATTTCAGATATTTCAACTACCACTGGATTGAGAAGCGCTATTAACAGGTGCTGGACTGATCAATTCATGAGGTTTATCAAAATAGTACCCCTGCGCCATATCAATACCAATTTCTTTCAGGGCTATCACTGAAGACTCGGTTTCCACATATTCTGCAATAGTGAACAAACCGAGCTTTTTACCGACATTATGAATAGCTTCTATCATAATACTCGATGACTTATCATCATCCATGGATTTAACAAAAACACCATCAATTTTAATATAGTCCAATGGCAGAGTTTTAAGGTAGGAAAAAGAACTTAGACCACTACCAAAATCATCAAGAGCAATAGAACAACCATGATCTCGTAAAGTAGCCATAAAATTACTGGCACTATCCAGATTCGCAATAGCCACCGTTTCAGTTACTTCTAAACATAATCGTCCGGGTGGAATCTGATAGTCAAGAAACGTCATCAGCATTTCTTTCATATGCTCTTTTGAACTCAACGATTGCCCGGATAAATTCACTGCATAAACGGTATCATCGAGTGGTGTAGAATTTATTAACTGACATACCTGACCTAATACCCAGATGTCAATATTTGCCATTAAGCCATAACGTTCTGCAAGAGGAATAAAAGCCATGGGAGAAATAATAGTTCCGTACTTATCCTTCATTCTGAGCAACACTTCAATATGTTTACGCCCTTCAGCCCGTGGACTAATAGGCTGAATATTCTGCCCATACAGATAAAACTGCTGCTCTTTAAGAGTCTTTGTTAAATATTGTAAAAGCTCAGACTCCTCGGCTTTTTTATGTAAAATATCACCATCAATTGGCATTAAATGAATTTGGTTTCTACCTTCATTCTTAGCGATATAACAGGCTGAATCGGCAGCTTGATAGAGGTATTCATAATCAATAATTTCTCCCGGCACATTGATCATTCCTATACTGACCCCTACTCGATACACATTATCTTCCCAATAGAATCCAAAAGACTGTACTGCGGTTAATAATTTTTCAGTGATCTTAAGAGCTTCATCAGAGGTTACATTCGACAGAAAAACACCAAACTCATCCCCGCCAAGGCGAGACAACAGATCACTTTTTCTCAGTACCGGCTGCATTACTTTTGCCAGCTGCCTGAGAAGCTCATCCCCTGCTGCATGCCCGGCAGAATCATTGACAATTTTAAATTGATCAAGATCCAGAATACAAAATGCATGGTTATTGCCTGAATCAAAAAGTTCAAGCATTTGATTCACTTTTTCTTCAAAAGCCCTTCGATTTAATAAACCGGTCAATGCATCATGAGATGCCTGGTGCTGAATTTTTTTCAGTAATGCCTGAGATTCAGTTATATCGTGAAAGCTAATAACCACACCGGATACTTTATGATGGACATCGACTATCGGGGAAACATTGGCTTTTAAAGTTAAGGAAGGTTTATTTATAAGACTAAACAGGATGTCACTGGTTTCTTCAAGCGGCCCTCCATCTTGCAATACATGATGGATACAATCACAAATTAATAACTGACTATTTTGAAAACTTTTATCGAATATTTCATTCACATATCGACCCACCAGATGGCTGGAAGTCTCATCAATAAAATCTAAAGCTACCTGGTTCAGGTACTCTATTTCACCCTTATCATTTACCGTAATAACACCATCACCGATACTACGTAGAGTGACCTGTGCTTTTTCTTTTTCCAGTACAATTTGACTTTCTATCCTGCGAATATTTTTTAGCATAAACAGGATAATGCTGAGCAAACCGATAAATATAAGCAACAGTACCAGCTTGTTAAAACTGGAATTTGTTTTCAGTCTGCTTAAAGACCCCCCGGCTAAACCATCAAGTTGAGCTTTCTGAAGTTTGAGCATTTTCATGAAGTAATCAACCACCACGGACTGACTCGGGTAAACTTCATTGAGGATAATGTCTGCAGCCTTATCTCTATCCTGCTGAGTATCGCCTAGCGCCATATCAGCTGCCAGACGCTGTCTTTCCAACGAGTACTGGATGTAAACTACTTGCTCATCCAGAATATACTGCTCTTGCCTGGTAACACCTAATTCAATAAGCTGTTGGCGAAATACAGCAAATTCAGTGGCTTTAGCATTCAGCAAAATACTAATATCATCTCGATCAAAGATATCATCGGTATAAATCATTTGCATCGTCAAACGCGTTCGGGTACGCGCTACATCTGTCATGGATGCAACTATATCCATTTTTTTTGCGATCCTTCCTGATTCCGTCAGTACCCCCGTCACATGCTTCATCTGTTGGGCACTAATTAGCCAGAAAGTCACAATCGCCAGAGAAATGAGGGCAAAACCAGTCACAACGACCGGCAATATTTTTGATTGAGTAGGATTTTCTCCCTTATTCTTTTGCATAAATTCCAGTTAATAAAACACAAAGTAAACCAGCACTTATGAAAATGCACAGCATGACTCAAATTAATATTGGTTCAGGATCTTTTCTGGCCCAACTGACGGTAATAATCAGGAAGACAGGTAAGGTTCTATTAGATATAGCAGAATACTTTAAAACAACAAGTTGAAAGCTGTTTTATTTGTAGATTAGTTCTAACTGAAAACTAAGCAGATGTTAAAAAACATCAAGGTGAGTAACCCGAAAAATCAATACTGATTTTTCGGGCTTTTAAACTATTGAGGTGAGATCAAACTAACAAGTAGCGTAGCACTTTCTGCAGCTTCTCTACCCATATCGGTAAGATAACCACCATCATGTTGAGTCGTTAAACCTTTCTCATATAAACGATTTGCCGCATCAATCATGGATTGATCTGCATCATGATGAACTTTCAAACCTTCCATTGAAGTATCTGGAAACCTCATCAATAAATTAACCTCTTCTGTCAGAGCATTATTTAATAGCATAATTTTACCTGGAATTCTAACTGTGAATAATTAATATTAACCGGTACATTACATACCGTTACCAAACTTGTCATGAAATATTTCAGTTGTTTCACGCATTGCTTTAAGTGCTTTACTGTATTCCCTTAAGACACCCAGTGCCCAGTCGATTCTTTCACGAAAATATGCATCAGCTAACGCATCATTATCGGCTGCTTTATCGCTCAGTTTTTTCTACGTTACGCAAAATCAATTGTTCAGGGATATAACAGATCCGGAATTTTTATTTGCTCATACGTAGTTCAGCCACCGAGTAAGCACATCATCCCCAGAGGATACAGCAACAATCATGGCCGGTTTATGACCAAGCTCAAAACGACCGAACATAAGAAAAGAATTTTTCAAGCCTGCCGGAACCGAATTGCACATCCGTACACAAGCTGTATAAGGCCGTCCCCTGGGCCAAGCACTGCTCATGCGCATCCATGCGCCCGCAGTATAAGGCCATCCCTGGCCAAGCACTGCTCATGTGCATCCATGCGCCCGCAGTATAAGGCCATCCCTGGCCAAAAAAAAACCCCGCAAAAGCGAGGTTTTTTGATCAGCAAAGCAAAGCTTTATTTCTTGGCCGCTTCACGTTCTTTAACTTCTTTAATAACTTCTTCCGATACATTCTTCGGACAAGGCATGTAGTGCGAGAACTCCATAGAGAATTGACCGCGACCCGATGTCATTGTACGTAAATCACCAATGTAACCAAACATATCCGATAAAGGACATTCCGCTTTAATACGAACACCCGTTGGGCCTGCTTCCTGAGATTTAATCAAGCCACGACGACGATTTAAGTCACCAATTACATCACCCACGTGATCTTCAGGAGTGAAAACATCAACCTTCATGATTGGCTCAATTAACTGAGGACCAGCCATAGGGATAGTTTGACGATATGCACCTTTCGCAGCAATTTCAAAAGCTACTGCAGATGAGTCAACTGCGTGGAAACCACCATCAATCAGGGTTACTTTAACATCCAGTAATGGGAAACCAGCTAATACGCCTACATCCATCATGGAAGCAAAACCTTTTTGAACCGCAGGCCAGAATTCACGAGGAACGTTACCACCAGTAACTTTCGACTCAAATTCAAAACCACTGCCTGGTTCACCCGGCTCAACGATGTAATCGATCTTACCAAATTGACCAGAACCACCAGATTGTTTCTTATGCGTGTAGCTATCTTCAGTTTTCTTAGTGATCGTTTCACGATAAGCAACCTGAGGTTTACCTACTTCAACGTCAACACCGTGAGTACGTCTTAAGATATCAACTTTGATATCCAGGTGTAATTCACCCATTCCTTTAATGATTGTTTCGCCGGAATCTTCATCAGTCTCAACACGGAAAGATGGATCTTCTGCAATCATCTTGGAAAGAGCAATACCCATTTTTTCAGATGCCGCTTTATCTTTAGGCTTGATAGCAATAGAGATGACGGGATCAGGGAATACCATAGGTTCCAGAGTTGCTGGATTTTTCACATCACAAAGTGTATGTCCGGTCTGAACATTCTTCATACCTACGATAGCGATAATATCACCAGCCTGGGCATAACTCAGTTCTTCACGATCATCAGCATGCATTTCTACCATGCGTCCGATACGTTCTGTTTTACCGGTAAAGGTATTCAGAATGGTGTCACCCTTATTAATCTTACCAGAGTAAATACGAGTAAAGGTCAACGCACCGAAACGGTCATCCATAATTTTGAATGCCAGTGCACGTAAAGGTCTATCGATATCAACGATAGCAAACTCACCTGTTTCGTTACCTTCCAGATCTACTTCCGGCTGAGGTGGAACTTCAAGTGGGTTAGGCAGGTAATCAACAACAGCATCAAGTACTGGCTGAATACCTTTATTTTTGAACGCTGAACCACAGTAAGTAGGGAAGAAATCCAGAGCGATAGTACCTTTACGGATACAACGTTTGATCTCATCAATAGAAGGCTCTTCACCTTCAAGATAAGCTTCCAGTAAATCATCATCCTGCTCCAGGGCAGTTTCGATGAGTTTTTCACGATATTCCTCGACTTTGTCGACCATATCGGCTGGAACATCTTCCAGTGTGTAATTTTCAGGCTGACCAGAATCATCCCATACCCAGGCTTTACGCGTCAGCAGATCAACCACACCAACAAAATCGTCTTCAGTACCGATTGGAAGAACCATAACCAGTGCGTTTGCAGCCAGTACATTTTCAACCTGATCAACAACACGGTAGAAATCAGCGCCCAGACGATCCAGCTTGTTTACTAAAATAATACGTGAAACTGCTGATTCATTAGCATAACGCCAGTTAGTCTCAGATTGTGGCTCAACACCACCAGAACCACAGAATACACCTACACCACCGTCAAGTACCTTTAGAGAACGATAAACTTCGATAGTGAAGTCAACGTGGCCCGGTGTATCGATGATATTTAAACGATGGCCATCCCATTCACAGCTAGTCGCAGCTGACTGGATAGTGATTCCACGCTCACGTTCCTGATCCATGAAGTCAGTGGTGGCTTCACCATCATGTACTTCACCAGTCTTATGAACTTTACCGGTCAGTTTCAAAATACGTTCAGTAGTGGTGGTTTTACCAGCATCTACGTGCGCGAAGATA